>CALMFQ010000256.1 GCA_937863215.1 uncultured Pseudomonadota bacterium | reverse complement strand
GGCTATGTCGGCTACGAAGAAGGCGGCTACCTGACCGAAGCGGTGCGCCGCAAGCCGTATAGCGTGATCCTGCTGGACGAGGTGGAAAAAGCCCATCCGGACGTGTTCAACGTGTTGCTGCAAGTGCTGGACGAAGGCCGCCTCACCGACGGCCAGGGCCGCACCGTCGACTTCAAGAACACCGTGATCGTGATGACCTCCAACCTCGGCAGCCAGATGATCCAGCAAATGGCCGGTGACGATTATCAGGTGGTGAAACTGGCGGTGATGGCCGAAGTGAAAAGCTACTTCCGCCCGGAACTGATCAACCGTATCGACGAGGTAGTGGTATTCCACGCCCTGGGCGAAGCGCACATCAAGTCGATTGCCAGGATCCAGATGAGCAGCCTGATCAAACGCGTGGCGGCGATGGAAATGGGCCTGGAAGTGACCGACGCCGCACTCGGCCTGATCGCCGACGCCGGCTTCGACCCGGTCTACGGCGCCCGCCCGCTGAAACGTGCGATCCAGAGCGAAATCGAAAACCCGCTGGCGAAAGAGATCCTCTCCGGCCGCTTCGCCGCCAAGGAAACCATCGTTGTCGATGCCGCAGACGGCAGGATCGTGTTCCGCAAACAGGCTTAACGTTTTTTCCTTGTTGTTTTCTCCCAGCTTACGGCGGTCCACGGACCGCCGCTTTTTTTGCCTGCGGGGCTGCGGGGCAGTACTGGCGCGGCTTGCAGGCCGGGCTGCGAGCCAATGGCAGAGCGGGCTGCAGCCTTGCCTGCAAGCCAGTACCGATGCGCCTGCAGGCTTGGCTAGGCCGACACGACCCGATTCCTCCCCTGCTGCTTCGCCGCATACAGTGCGGTATCAGCGCGGAACAGCAGGTGGTCGGAATTGTCGGTGGCGAGCAGCGGAGCGACGCCGATGGAAAGCGTGATTTGCAGTGGCGTGGCGTCGGCTGCGGCAAGGAAACGATTGTGCGCAAGCGATTCGCAGATGCGTTCAGCCAATTCGGTCGCGCCGGCAAGGCTGGTTTCCGGCAGCAACAACAGGAACTCCTCGCCGCCCACGCGCACCAGCGCATCGGTCTGGCGCAGCGCTTGCTGCATTTGCCGACTCACCCATTGCAGTGCGGCATCGCCGGCCAGATGGCCAAGCCGGTCGTTGATCGGCTTGAAGTGATCGATATCGACCATGCACACCGAATACGGGCGATGGTGGCGCTGTGCCAGTTCGATGGCCGGCGGCAGCTGGCGTGCCAGCCAGCGGCGGTTGTAGAGGCCGGTCAACGGGTCGCGGTCGGCGGATTCTTGCAGCTGCGCCAGCAATAGCTGCTGACGCTGGCGCATGCGCGTCACTTCGCTGCAGATGGCGACAAAAACGGTCAGGATCAGTGCCAGCCCGAGCCAGTGGGTCAGATCGACCACCGGCTGTGCGATGCCGCGCGTCGCGGCGATCAGCAGCAGCACCAGCCCGTAGCCGCTCAGGCCAAGCAGCGCAAGGCGTACAAAACCGCGTGGATCGAGCTGGAATACACCGAACAGCAGCGGCCCGAGCAGGCCCAGCGAAATGGTCGGCCGCAGCGGATCGCTGGCGCCGGCCACCAGCATCAGGCAGCACAGCATCGCCACCAGGATTTGCGGTGCGGTCATCGATGGCTCGCGCAGCCTTGCGCTGCGCCCCGTGGCAATCAGCAGGTAGAAACACAGATTGGCACCGATGGCCAGCAATGCGAACAGCGCAACGGCAACTCCGGCCAGCTGGCCATGCTGCCAGCCATAGACGGCAAACGGCAGCCCGACCCAGTAAAAGCCGGACGCCATCAACCAGCGCCGCATGCGCAGCCTGGCGCGCGGCAGATGGTTGACGACGGACGGCGGGCTATCGGGCATGGCGCGGTTTTGCCTGACTATTGGCAGAGTTGCTTAACTATGGTTCAGCATCCGGCACCATGCAATCCGGCGCGCTGCCGCTTCTGCCTTGGATCGGCTGCATCCGTTGCCTAGAATGGGATGTAACTTTTTCCAGACCCGCCACCATGCACTGTCCTGCTGTTCCACTGCGCCACCTGTCCGCCCTGATTCTTGCCGCCTTTTCCGCCTTGCCTTTATTGACCGCTTGCGGCGGCGGCAGCGGGCCGAGCCCGAATCCGAATGCCACCACGGTGGTCACGCCGCCCAGCACAACCGGCAGCAGTTCGATCGGCATGGATATCAGCAGCACCACGGTGACGATCAACCAGCCGGCGACGGTTACCGCCACGCTGCTGGATGCGCAAGGCAACCCGCTGGCCAATCGGGTGCTGAAGTTCGCGGTGGATGCGTCGCTGGCAACGCTGACGCCATCCAGCGGCACGGTGCTGACCGACAGCAAGGGCATGGCGCGCGTACAGCTGAATGCCGCCAGCCTGAGCGCCAACGGTGCCGGCTATGTCACCGCATCGATCAAGCTGGGCGACACCGACATCAGCCAGACGCAGGGTTTCCAGCTCGGTGCGGCCAATGTATCGCTGGGCAACATCAGTCTCGGCAGCGGCAATATTTCGGCCTATGCCACTACCGGCGTCAATGTGCCGGTGCTGGTCAACGGCAGCGCCAGCGGCACCTCCATTCCGGTGAGTTTTACCTCGCTATGTGCGCAGACCGGCAAAGCCAGCATCGACAGCTCGGTCAGCAGCATCAGCGGCGTCGCCAGCGCCACTTACACCGACAAGGGCTGCGCCGGCAGCGACACGATTACCGCATCGATCAACGACGGCGCACAAAGCCGGCAGGCGACACTGCAGGTACAGGCGCCGGCAGCGACATCGCTGCAGTATTCATCGGTAGCGCCTGCAGACGGGGTCATCACCTTGCGCGGCTACGGCACAGCGGCAAGGCCGGAAGCGGCACAGGTCAAATTCAGGCTGGTGGATGCACAGGGTAACGGGGTCGCCGGGCGCACGCTGCAGTTCAGCCTGAGCACTTCCACCGGCGGAATCCGCTTCGATAACCAGCAGCAGACCGCCACTGCCGTTACCAATGCGCAGGGAGAAGCCTCCGTCACAGTGCAAAGCGGTACGCTGCCGACACCGGTACGCATCGTCGCCAGCGAGGCCGGCTCGGGTTTATCGACACAGTCGAGCGGGCTGTCGGTCAGCTCCGGGCTGCCGGATCAGGACAGCATGTCGGTTAGCGTGAAAACGCTGAACATGCCCGGCTGGGATGTCGATAACGTCGAGAACACCATTACCATCAGCCTGGCCGACCATTTCAACAACCCGGTGCCGGACGGCACCGCAGTCACCGTAGTATCCAATGGTGGCCGCATTGGCAACGGCACTACCGGCGAATGCAAGACCGTCAACAGCACTTGCAGCGTAAGCTTTTTCAGCCAGGAGCCGCGCCCGGCAAACGGTTTGGTGCGGATTACCGCCTACGCAATCGGCGAGGAGAGCTTTATCGACCGCAACGGCAACAACGCTGTCGACTCCACTGCGGAGATGGTCGATATCAACGGGGTATCCAGCGATATTGGCGAAGCGTATATCGATGTCGATGGCAATCAGGTCTATACGCCAGGCGTCGATATTCCGATCGATTTCAATGGCAACGGCGTCTACGATGGTCCAGACGGGCAGTACAACGGCACGCTTTGCGTTAGCGGTTTCAGCGGCTGCAGTAGCCGCCGCTTTACCCACGTCTATGGCATGACCAGCATCGTGCTGTCCATTTCGCAAGCAGCGCCCCGGTACAATTATGTCGATGTCAGCAGCGGCTACCCTGATTCCAGTACCCAACAGATTTCATTAGGCTGCAACAGCAGCGCCAGTATCGGCATTTACGTGCGCGATCCACGTGGCAACATACTGCCAGCGGGGAGCGAGGTAACTTTCAAGCTGTCCGGATCGTCCTCCAGCGCCTTCGCGCTGGGCGCACCATCTACCTTCAGGATTCCCAATATTGCGCCAGCACCGGGCAGTCGCCTTGCGGGCATGACAATATTTCCGATACGGGTCTTCAGTCCTGCGCTGGAGGAGGAAACCGTCACCAATGCCGACGGAAGTACGACGACCTCAATGGTATGCAAGACCGGCAAAACTGCCGACCTGAGTGCGGAAATAGGGATCAAATCCGCCGACGGTAGCCTTGCTACCTATTCGACCGGCCCGATCAACCTGATCGTCCAGTAAGCCCTTGCCCGCAAGCCAATAGGGAAGCGCCTCGCAGCCACGCCAGATGGCACACTGCTATTGGTTTGCAGGTCAACGGCTATTGATGGCCGCTCTCGTCGATACCGAACAGCAGTTCCTTCAACACCTTGAGCTGGTCGCGCATTTCCGCGGCCTTCTCGAATTCGAGATTCCTTGCCGCGTCGAGCATTTCCTTCTCGACGCGCTTGATCTCCCTGGTCAGCTCCTTCTCGCCCAGCACGTCGTATCTGGCGTGTTTCTGCGCGGCCTTGAGCTTCTGGTGCGCTTCTTCGACGTTGTACACGCCGTCGATGATGTCCTTGATGCGTTTGCTGACGCTTTTCGGCGTGATGCCGTGTTCGGCATTGAACGCGATCTGCTTGGCGCGGCGGCGCTCGGTTTCGTCGATGGCGCGGCGCATTGAGTTGGTGATCTTGTCGGCATACAGGATCGCGGTGCCATTGAGATGGCGCGCGGCGCGGCCGATGGTCTGGATCAGGCTGCGCTCGCTGCGCAGGAAGCCTTCCTTGTCGGC
>CALMFQ010000255.1 GCA_937863215.1 uncultured Pseudomonadota bacterium | reverse complement strand
GAAACAGTGGTTGCGGCGGAGGATTTCTCTTTTGGAGACACAATCTCGTTTGATCCGGCCAAGATCGAAGTATCCGAAACCAGCGAGGGCTTGGAGCCAATCGTCGAAGAAGCGGCGATGCTTTTTGCCAACGACCAGATCGATGCAGCAACCGCGTTGCTGAACCAGTATCTTGCAGGCCACCCGACAGAAAGCAGCGACGAACCTTGGCTAATGCTGTTTGAACTGCATCAGCAAAAGGGCGCCAAGAACGCGTTCGACGAACTGGCAATGCAGTTTGTTCTTAAATTCGAACGCACAGCTCCGGTCTGGCGCTCAGGCGAGGTCGAAATGCCTGCCGCGGTACAGCAGACGCAAACACGCAGCAACTATTTCAGTTTCGTCGGCACGCTTGGCGCCGACAGCAACAAACTCAGCGAGCTCAGCGCCGCCGCCGCAAAAGGCGAGCGCATTCGCCTCGATTTCAGCAAATTCGACACCTTCGACGGCCCCGCCAGCCTTGCCCTGCAACAGGCGCTACACGCCTGTCGCAAGGCAAAAACACCGGTACAACTGCTAGGCGGCGAACGCCTGATTCAATGGCTGCAAGGCAAGGTAGAAATCATGCGGCCAGAGCAGGCAGAAATTCCGTTCTGGCTGCTGCTGATCGAGGTTTATCAAACGCAGGGCAATCAGGAGATATTTGAAAACCTCGCTGTCGATTACGCTGTCACCTACGAAGTTTCCCCGCCATCCTGGGAAACGCCGGTAGCGAGCCAGATCGCGGTAGAAGCCGATGAGGAAGAAGCGACTCCCGAGCCGGAAGTCGCCGGCAGCGATATTTTTCCGTTGCGCGGCGTGATTACCGATCAATCCGGCGAGCAATTGCAGAAACTCGCACAATACGCAACCGAGCACAGAACAGTCCACATCGACAGCAGCACCTTGGATCGCATCGATTTTGTCTCGGCCGGCAATTTGCTGAATGTGCTGCTCGGCCTTACCCAGCAAGACAAGTCCATCATTTTCGATAACGTCAGTGCACTGGTGTTTCCATTGTTCCGCATTATGGGCATCAGCGACGTCACAACCGTCAATCGCCGCAAATAATCCGGCAAACCGGCTGGCCACAATCTTGTTATTTGGCTGGCCAAACCCCATCTCCCATCCAGTCTGCATAATTGCAGCGCCATAACGGCGCTGCCCGGTTATTCCGCATTTGTTTCGAAAGGCGATAAATGCAACAGTTCGATGGCACCACGATCATTTCGGTGCGCCGCGAGGGCGCTGTCACGGTGGGAGGCGACGGTCAGGTTACCCTTGGTAACGTAGTGATCAAAAGCTCGGCACGCAAAGTACGCCGCCTGTATCACGGCAAGGTGCTGGCCGGTTTCGCTGGCGGCACCGCCGATGCGTTCACGCTGTTCGAGCGCTTCGAGGCCAAGCTGGAAAAACATCAGGGGCACCTGCTGCGCTCGGCGGTCGAACTGGCCAAGGACTGGCGTACCGACCGCATGCTGCGCCGCCTGGAAGCGATGCTGATCGTCGCCGACAAGGAAGCGACACTGATCATCACCGGTAACGGCGACGTACTGGAGCCGGAGCAGGGTATCGCCGCAATCGGCAGCGGCGGCTCGTTTGCTCAGGCAGCCGCGCGTGCGCTGTTCGAAAATACCGATCTGCCGCCCGAGGATATCGTCAGGAAAGCACTGACCATCGCCGGCGATATCTGCATCTACACCAATCACAACCATGTCCTTGAGTCGCTGGCATGGGATAGCGCTACACAAGGTTGATCGCCATGTCGCAAATGACACCGCAGGAAATCGTTCACGAACTCGACAAATTCATCATTGGTCAGCAGGCCGCCAAGCGTGCGGTGGCCATTGCCCTGCGCAACCGTTGGCGCCGGCAGCAGGTGGCTGAACCGCTACGTCAGGAAATCACGCCGAAAAACATTCTGATGATCGGCCCGACTGGCGTCGGCAAGACCGAAATCGCGCGCCGCCTGGCAAAACTGGCCGATGCTCCGTTCATCAAGGTCGAGGCAACCAAATTTACCGAGGTTGGCTATGTCGGCCGCGATGTTGACTCGATCATTCGCGATCTGGTGGAAATCGCCATCAAGCAGACGCGTGAAACCGAGGCACGCAAAGTGCGCCATCGCGCCGAAGACGCGGCTGAAGACCGCATTCTCGACGCTCTGCTGCCACCGGCACGCGGATTCGGCGACACTGCAGCGGAGGCGTCTGCCGACGAAAGCGGTACACGGCAGAAATTCCGCAAAATGCTGCGCGAAGGCAAGCTCGACGACAAGGAGATCGAAATCGAGCTTGCCATCCCGCAGGCGCAGATGGAAATTCTCGCGCCACCGGGAATGGAAGAGCTAACCTCGCAAATCCAGGGCATGTTCCAGAATATCGGCGGCGGCAAGAAAAAGCAGCGCAAACTACGCATTGCCGAGGCATTCAAACAGCTGGTTGACGAAGAAGCGTTGAAGCTGCTGAACGAGGAAGAAGTCAAAACCCGCGCCCTGCACAATGTCGAGCAGAACGGCATCGTGTTTCTGGATGAAATAGACAAGATCACCAGCCGCTCCGAAGGCCAGGGGGCCGATGTGTCGCGCCAGGGCGTGCAGCGCGATCTATTGCCGCTGGTCGAGGGCACGACGATCACCACCAAATACGGCATGATCAAGACCGATCACATTCTGTTTATCGCCAGCGGCGCATT
>CALMFQ010000254.1 GCA_937863215.1 uncultured Pseudomonadota bacterium | reverse complement strand
CTGGCCGGGCTGATCGCCAGCTGCTGTGCCAGCCACGACAGGCGCATGCCGCCGCTGCAGAATGTCGAGCTGCGCCGGGTTCAGCCCCTGTTGGGTGGCGAACTGCCACATGCCACCACGCAACACGGTGGCAATGCGGCCGATTGCAGCGACGATGCGGTTGGAGAGCGTCGGTGTATCGGCCCAGGCGGTGTCTGTCTGCGATTCCATTGCGTGATTGTCATGGTGATTCCGGATAAAGCAAAGGACTCCTGATCAATTGGCGGGCTGCAAGTTCTCTGGCATCAACCGTTGCCTATACTGAAACGAGTTGTTGCCGCGGCTTGAAGCGGATTTCTGTCTGGAGAATATGTTATGTGTCAGCGTGGGATGCTTGCCCCGGCCATTCAAGTGTCGGCGCTGCTGTTGGCCTTGCTGCTCACCGCATGCGGTGGCGGTGGAGGAGGGGGCGGTAACGATGCCGGTAGCGGCGGGAGTAACGGCGTGCAGACCAATCCCGGTGGCTCGACTCCCGGCGATGGCGGCGGTAGCGGCGCGCAGGGCAGCCAGCCGCTGGTGTACGACTACTGGATCAACGGCGCCCGGTTGCGTTCGCTGGTGCGCGGTGACAGCAGTGCAAAACCGGTCGATCTTGGAACGTATGCGAACAAATCGCAGTTCTGGCTCTACACCCGGCAGACGACATTCGGCGCCAATGCCGAACTGGATGTGCGCAATTCGGTGTTGCTGTACGTGGCCAACAATCATTTTTACCGTTTGGCCACCGCGGGCAGCAGCCAGCCGCAGCCAGTTCAGGTTTCGAGCGAAGGCGCGGCCAACAGTATTTGCGATTGGCACGATCCGCTGCTGTATACGCCGGACAACAACGGTGCGGTGTTCAGATATCGGATGCCCGGCGCCGATGGCAAATGCCTGACCGCCGACGATGAATTTCGCGAAATCCGTATCGGGATGAGCGCTGGCGATGCGCCGCTGACAGTCGGCAAGGAGCGTTTCCGTGCCAATCAAGTCTTTACCGCCGACGGCCAGCTGGCTGGCTATCTGGTGGCTGGCAGCGGCGGCGGAATTTTCTGGTATGACACCGGCTTCGCCAACCCGCGGCAGATCGCCAGCAGCGTTACCGTCGCGGATGCGGATTCCGGCTTCCTGTTGCTGGCTGCTTCAGCGGATGGTCGCTATCGGTTGTTGCAATTGGCGACTGCCGGTATTTACGTGCTGGATGTAACGACGCAGCAGATCAACAAGGTGATCGATGCTGGCGGTTCGAGCGTGGCGATGGGCTTTTTCGGCGGTCGCTTCTACGTCTATCGTTCGCTCGGCAACGGCAGCAAATCGATCCTGCAAATCCCGATGGATGGTTCGGCCGTGGCCTCCGAACTGCTCGGTAATCTGTCCGGCGGCGCACTGATGGCCGGCCAATATCTGATTTACCCGAAACTTGCCGGCAGCAATATGGAGGTCTACAGCCTCGATCTGGCGTCGGCCGGGGCTACTGCCCGCCTGATCAAAACCTTGGGTGGCAGCGATCAGTTTACCGTGGGTAAAAACCGGATTTACTACCGCATGTTCCCGCAAACCGGCGGCACTTCCGTGGCCGGATCGCTCAATGCCGATGGCAGCGACGACGTGCAGTTCGGCGATGCATTGTGGGTCGGGGTCGGCTTCCATAACGGCAGCCAGCCTGCATATCCGCATCTGCAGGTAGATTCGATCTATCTGGCGCAGGGGGCCAGCTTTACGGCCACCGATGGCTGGCAGGGAGGTAACCTGAGTTGGGTCGATACAGCCACCGGCCGTGTTGGCGGCTCGTTTGGCGTAATGCCCGCCGGCGTGAGCAATTTCGCATTTCTTTCCACCGACTATGCCGGTATGGGCCTTGGCGTTGGCTATGCCGGCACCGGCGCTAACCAGATAACCCTGTATCTGCGTGCCGACCGCAACACTGGCAAGGTCAGCCTGGTGGATCAGAGTCCGGCCGACTTTGGATATTTCTGGAAAAGCGACTGGAGCGCTGCAGAGTAATACTGACGACCGGCGTGGTTTGCCGGTCTGGCGGCTGCAAAAACCACCGCTGCTTGGCTATGCTGAAGCAATCGGTCGATGCGCGCAGCGTGGGCCGGGCCATCAGGAAAGGGCTGGCGATGGATGCTGCCGATGTCGATTTCGAACTGCTGTCAGAATCCGTTGCGGAGGTACAGGAGCATCTGGACGAGCTGGAGCGCGATCTGCATCAGCTGGCGCAGTATCCGGATTCGATCGACCGGCTGGCCAGCGCCTTTCGTCACATGCATTCGATCAAGGGCGATTTCGCTTATTGCCACGCCACGCCGATTGCCGAATATGTGCACGCGCTGGAAAGCGTGTTGCAGAGCATGCGCAGCCGCCAGTTCCAGTGCAGCCCGCTGGTGTGCGAGGCGCTGCTGCAGGGCATGGACCAGATCCACGGCATGCATCAGGCTCTGCTGCAGACCCGCCAATACGACGATGTGCCGCGCGCGACGCTGATCGGTCTGATCGCGCAGCTGGGGCAAACGCGCAATCAGACCGATGCCGACCAGCTGGCGCGCCACGTGTTGCTGGCGCTGCATGGCGAATGGCATGCGCAGGAGCCGGGCGAGACACCGGCCGTGGTGGCTGCGCCGGACAGTATCGAGCGTGCTCTGGCGCAGGGCCGGCTGCTGGCGGCAGCGCTGGTGCAGCGCCGCCCCGAGTGGCGCGACCGGGCCGGATTGCAGTTGCGCCTGGTGCTGGCGCTCAACCGGCAGTATCGCTATCCGGCCAATGCCGATGCACTGCAGATCGCAGTGTATTGGCACGATGTCGGCCTGCTCGCCGCCGCCGATGCGGCGCTGCAGCATCATCCGCTGCAGAAGGCGGAGGATTGGAGCGATTATGCCGCGCATCCCGAGCTGGCCGCCAGCTGGCTGCTGAGCATTGCGCCGGATTGCAGCGAAGCGGCGCAGATTGTCCGCCAGCATCATGCCTGGGCCAATGGCAAAGGCATTGTTGCGCCGGGCTATGCGCACCCGCCGCACCCCGGCTCGCAGCTGCTGGCCTGTGCCGATCTGTGGTTCGAACGCATCAAGGGCCTGAGCGGCGAGGATTACCGGCGTGGCATGCTGCGCGCGCTGTTCGACATCAACGGCTTGCTTGATAGCCAGTTCGATGCCCTGTTGATCAATGCATTCGCTGCCGTTGCAGCGGATTTCCAGCCGCGCGCCTGATCCGGATCTCTCTCTGCATTGCTCCTGCCTGATACTTCCTTCGGCGTTTCTCGTATCGCTGGCACCGGTTATGGAAATAACTGCGTTGGCAACACCATGTTCGGCAAATTGGTATTTTTGATATGGGTCAAGGATTTTTCATCCGTGTTTGTCGCCGGTTTTGCTTGTGGTTATGCTTCGGAAAAACCACAATATATTGTGATGAAAGGGCGGTTGGATGGACAATGTCGTGGTGTTGCCAAAGCAGGTGATCAAGCGGGACGGCTTGGCCGCACGCTTCGATCTGAGCAAGATTCGCAGCGCGATTGCCAAGGCCGGTCAGGCCAGCAACGAGTTTGGCCAGGGTGAGGCGGAGCGCCTGTCGGCGCAGGTGGTGAAAGTGTTGATTCACCGTTTCGGCAACAACACACCGCCGATCGAGGCAATTCAGGATATCGTCGAGCAG
>CALMFQ010000253.1 GCA_937863215.1 uncultured Pseudomonadota bacterium | reverse complement strand
CCGGATATTTCAGCTCAATCGCCCGGCTGTGGCCGAACAGTGTGCCGCCGGTCAGTGTGTGGGCGATGAATACCGCATTGTTGGGAACGGCAAACGGGACTTCGCTGGCGCGGTCGGTGCCGGCGGCAGGGCCGAGCGACGGTGCCAGCAGCGCCAGGCCATCGACGCTGTTGTCGCTGAAGTTCGCCATATAGTTGAGAACCAGCGCACTGCCGGCGGAATGGCCGCCGAGATACAGCGGCACACCGCGGAACTGGCTGCGTACCCGTTCCAGCATACTGGCAACATCGCGCCAGATCTGCGCGGTGTCCGGCGCATCGCCACGCGCACCGCCCGATTCGCCGTGGCCGCGCACATCGGGCATGAATACCGCAATGCCGTATTTTTCGCTCAACTGGCGGCCGAGATACTGATAACCGGCGCCGCTATGCAGCCCGGCGCCGTGGTAAAACACCAGCACCGCGCTGGGCGTGCGCGCCGGCAGATAGGCGCGATACGCCAGCCGCTCGCCATCGCTGGCGGTAAAAGTTTGCAGCGCTGCCGGCTGCAATGGCGGCGCAGCCCACAGTTCGGCGAACGAAAACGGCATCGGCTCGCTGGCGTCAGCCAGTGCCGGTGTCGGGGTCATCTGCATCGAGCACGCCAGTAGCGCGGCGACGCTGGCCAGCCTGGCGGTTGTGCCGCCTGTCAGGCGCCGTTTCTGCCGCTGCCGTTGTGCGGGCGGGGCGGCGTGGGTGCGCTCCGCCGGTTTGATTCCGGACATGGTGTTCTCCTTGGTTCTTTTTCCGCTATTGTCCCGGGCTCTGCCGGCAGAGCCTGGGGCCGGTCATTGTAGCCGGTCACGGGGCAGGCGGCTGGTTGGCACCGCCGTGCACCGGCCTGGTATTGCGGCCCGGCTTTCCTTGTAAATCATGGCTTCGCAGCTAAGATAGGCTTAGAGCCTAACCAGATGATGCCGCCATGACACACGAATTCACTCTTTCGCAGATTGCCACCGATCACGCTCCCGCTTTGCTGAACCGCGAAGCCGTGCTGAACCGGGCAATGAAAACGGTCGGCTACGAATTCACGTTGCCGGATTCGATGCTGGTGGCACAGGCTCCCAAAGGCAACGGTGCCAGTTGCGACCGGATATTGCTGAAAGAGCTGGAACGCGCCGGAATGGAGCGCATGCTGGGCCTGTGCTCCGCCTGCCTGCCGATGCATTCTCTGGATAGCCTGGGTCTGGCGCTATTGCAGCAGCAGCTGCCGACCGGGCTGGTGGTGGAACTGGACATTGCCACCTGTCGCGCCAGTCAGCAGATCTTTGTCGAGCAGGCAGAAAGCCTGAAAGATAGGGGTATCCGCTTTGCCATCGGCTTTGACGGCCATATCGAACCGGGCGATGTGGACATCTACCAGCACGCCGAGTGGATTGTGCTCGATCTGACCCAGCCGGCGGAGATTTCGCTGTCGCCCAAGGTCAACCAGATTCTGCAGGTCTGCCCGCATCTGCAGCCGTTCGTCAAAAACGTGGTGCTGCAGGAAGAATTCACCGAACTGTTGAACAAATCGCCGTTCAGCCGGCCGATTCAGCTGTTCCATGGGCCGTTCGTGGTATCGCGCGTCGCCGCCAGTGAAGACCGGCCGCTGCAGGGTGACCGGCTGCGCGTCATGGAGCTGCTCAACAAGCTCAAGCAGGAATCCGACAACGGCAAGCTGGCCGATGCGCTACGCCGCGATCCGGTGGTGCTGTTCAAGCTGCTGCGCTACGCCAACAGCCCGGTTACCGGGCTGCGCACCAAGGTCGAAACTGCCGAGCAGGCGCTGATGGTGATCGGCCGCGACAAGCTGTACAACTGGCTGACCGTATTGCTGTACGTTTCGGGCGAAAGCGACGGGCTGGAATATGCGCTGCTGAACGATTCGCTGGTGCGCGGCCGGCTGCTGGAGCTGCTCGGCGCCGACAAGCTGGGCAAGCAGCACGCCAACGCGCTGTTCCTCACCGGCATGTTCTCACTGCTGGACGTGCTGTTCCACAAGCCGCTGCCGAAAATCCTCAGCTTGCTGACGCTGCCGGACGAAATCAAACAGGCATTGATCGAATCGAGCGGCCCTTACTATACCTTCCTGCAGATCGCTTATGCCTGCGAAAGCGGCACACCGCAGGAGCTGGAAGAAGTTGCCGAAGCCAACGGCATTCTTGCCAACGATATCAATGTTCGCCACGTCGAGGCGCTGGTATGGGCGCAGCAGGTGGAACAGGAAGGCTGACGCCCGGTCTGCGGCAACAGAGAAGCCCGGTGTTGCGACCGGGCTTTTTTACCATTGCGCCACACCTCAGGGGCAGAGGCGATCGCAGGCGTCGGCGGTATTCTGCATCAGTGTCGCCACCGTCATCAGCCCCACACCGCCCGGCACCGGGGTAATGTAGCCGGCCACTTGCTTGACCGCATCGAAATCGACATCGCCACAAATCTTGCCGTCGTCCAGACGATTGATACCGACATCGATCACGATTGCGCCCGGCTTGATCCAATCGGCGGGAACGAACTTTGCCTTGCCGATGCCGGCAACTACGATATCCGCCTGTTTCACCTGCGCCGCCAGATCGTAGGTCGCGCTATGGCAAACGGTAACGGTACAACGCGCCAGCAACAGCTCCAGCGCCATCGGCCGGCCGACGATATTGGATGCGCCGATCACCACCGCGTGCTTGCCTTTCAACTCGATACCGGTGGATTCCAGCAGCGTCATCACGCCGCGCGGCGTGCAAGGACGCAGCAACGGCATTTTCAGCGCCAGGCGGCCGATATTGTAGGGATGGAAGCCATCGACATCCTTTTCCGGATGGATGGTTTCGATGATCGCGTCGGCATCCAGATGCTTCGGCAGCGGCAGCTGCACCAGAATACCGTCAATCGCCGGATCTTCGTTCAGCTGCTTGACCAATGCCACCAGCTCGGCCTGGGTGGTGGTTTCCGGCAGGTCGTAGGCAACCGAACGCACGCCGGTGGCTTCGCATTTGAGCTTCTTGTTGCGCACATAGATCGACGATGCCGGATCGCTGCCGACCAGCACTACCGCCAGTGCCGGCGCACGTTTGCCGGCTGCGATGCGGGCCTTGACCCGTTCGGCGACCGAGCCGAGGATTTGTTCGGAGACAATCTTGCCGCTGATCAGGGTTGCAGTCATTTGCGGAGCAGGCCTTTCAGAATCAGGTTGTTATCGGCACGACGCGAATCGCCGCAGCCATTGGTGAAGTCGCGCATTTTCGCATTTCTCACCCGTAGAGCTCAAGGCATGTTGACGCCCTGTTGGAAAATGCGTATAGTCGCGCTCTCTTTCGGCGGGGCGTAGCGCAGCCTGGTTAGCGCACCTGATTTGGGATCAGGGGGTCGTGAGTTCGAATCCCACCGCCCCGACCAGAGAAATTGAATGTCTGTGGCTTGTCGGCAACGACAAACCGCAGGTCAGCCCGGCGATCTGCCCGTAGCTCAACCGGATAGAGCAACGGCCTTCTAAGCCGTAGGTTACAGGTTCGATTCCTGTCGGGCAGGCCAAAAAGTTTCAGTGGCGGATGTAGCTCAGTTGGTAGAGCACTGGATTGTGGCTCCAGGTGTCGAGGGTTCGATCCCCTTCATTCGCCCCATCATAAAAGGGTTCTGATTGCAAAATCAGAACCCTTTT
>CALMFQ010000252.1 GCA_937863215.1 uncultured Pseudomonadota bacterium | reverse complement strand
GTAGCTGCGATGGCTACCACTCTTCAGAGTTGCTGATGACGCGGGTCATCGAAAGATTGCAGTCCTTTTGCCTGAGCGATTCCGGGTGAGGTTGCGCCTTCGGCGGTTCCCTGGGCGGGAACGCTCTCCTGCAATAAGCGGCGGATTTTACCGGATTCGGCCCGGCTCTGCATCAATCCTTCTCCAGAGGCCGCTCATGGCTTGGTGAGTGAATTGCATTGGTTTCCCATTTCCATTTGATTGATATCTATATGGAATTTCATGTTGGGGCTCCTGAATTTCTGCTGTCGTTCTGCATATCGACAAATGGAGGGCAAGCTGCACTATTGGAGTCGGAAATCTGGCGAATGACTTCATCAGGGCTCGTTCCGGCGTTTGTTTCGGGCGGTGTTGTGTTGTTTTTCGAACAATATTGACATTGTGAAAAAGATAACGCCGTTATATTATCCGCGCCCATTTTGAAATATTACCGTTTTCGAATAAATATTCTAATTTCCGGCTTCATATTTATTCACTTCTGCGCTTTTTGCTGGCTGGTTTGCGGGCCTGGTTGCTCGGCTCGGGCCGGAAAATGCTCAGCGGCGGAGTGAATCTGCTTGCTCAAGGAGAAATTGTGATCGACCTGTTGCCCCTTGCTTCGGAACAGAGCCATGGCTTGGCACCGTACCGTAATTACCTGCCGCGCGGCCACTATCGATTGATGCCCGGCGTGCGGCCGTTGTTCGGTAATGGCGACGAAGCGATGTTTCTGCTCAATCTGCGCGATATTCGTTGCGATGCCCGCCATCCGGTATTGCGCATGTGTGAGGAAGTCGAAAAGGCTTGCTGGAATCCGCAGGCGGATTTCTATCAATATCTGTCGCAGCGCGATTGGCTGCTGTACACCACCGTTGGCGGGCGGATTTCGGGTTTCATGGTCTGCTCGCTGGACCGTAGCGACGATGTCGGCTTTCTCAGTTTCGAAGAATGCATGAATCATCCGGATTTCCGCGGCGCCGGTATCGGCTCGCGGCTGGCATGGGCGGCATTCTTTGCCGCCGGGCGCATGTTCGGCGAGATCGACGGTGTGCGCAAATATGCAATTGCCACTTTGACCGTCAACCCGCTGGTGATGGATGGATTCCGTCGTCTGGACCGGATGTTCGGTAATACCATTTACCGGCCGAGTGCCGCGCTGCTCGATCTGGCGCACAAATACATCCGGCGCCACAAGCTGCAGCCGCTGCAGCAGAGCTGCCCTTGGTTCATCCGCGAGGCCTTTCCCGGCTCGGTCAAGCAGGCGAGCGCCTATCCGCATCTGGGAGTCCACCGGCATTTGCCGCAGGGTTTCGATTTCCTCACGCGTGGCGATGCAATGCTGTATGTCGCCACCATTAACCGGCGGCTGGCAGTAACCCTGGCCGGGCTGCGGCTGGCGAAGACCTACGGCTTGTCGATCTGGCGGCCGCAATTCGCCGAAGCCACGCCACAAATCCTGCAACCGGCATTGATGCCGCTGTGAGGTGACCATGGAACTACTCGATCATTTCAAAGCTGCGTTGGCGGTGCATTGGCATCCAAAGCGCGGCCATCGTCCCCATCGTATCTGGGCGGAACGGCAACTGGAGGCGACAGTTAAAAGCGCCTATCGCCAGGTGCCATATTACCGCGAGGCATTCGACCGTGCCGGCATCGATATTGCCAATTTCAGTGCCGCCGATCTCGGCAAACTGCCGTTCTTCACCAAAAATGAGCTGCAGGCGAATTTCCCCGCCAAACTGGTTGCCGACGGCACGCAGCTGGATCGCTGCAAGCATTCGGCAACCACCGGTTCGTCGGGCAAGGCGGTGAATTTCGTCTTCCATCCGCGCACCTATGCCTATTACCTGGCGACCAGCCTGCGCGTGTACACCATGATCGGTTACCGGCCATGGCACAAGATCGTCTACATCAAGTACACCCAGGTCAGTACGCCCAAGGTCGGCTTCGGCAAGTTTTTCCGGGTGGCGCATATTCCGTCGATGATTCCGGTGCAGGAACAGATACGCCGCCTGCGCGAGGAGAAGCCCGACCTGCTGGTCGGCTATGCGTCGATCATCCTGGATGTGGCGCGCAACGTCACGCCGGCCGATCTGGCCGACATCCGCCCACGTTTCGTTTCGGTGAATTCGGAAATGTCGACCCAGGCGCAGCGCGATTTCATCGCTTCGGTATTCGATTGCCCGGTGTACGACGAATATTCCACCGAAGAAACCTGGATGGTGGCGTCGCAATGTCCGCACGGCAGTTATCACCTGTTTACCGACAATGTGTGGGTCGAATTCCTTGATCCGCAGGGCAACGAGGTTGCGCCCGGCGAAGTCGGCGAAATCGTGCTCACCACCTTGCGCAGCCCGGCCATGCCGTTCATCCGCTACCGCATTGGCGATCTGGGGCGCAAAGGCGAGGGGCCGTGTGCCTGCGGCAGCGCATTCCCGGTGCTAAAGGCATTCGATGGCCGCGCCGACGATGCTTTCGTGCTGCCCTCTGGCGGCAGGCTTCCCAGCCTCAAGCTGTTGAATGCCTTTACCACCTTTATCAAGAGCGATCCGGGACTGATGCGCGAATTCCGGCTGGTACAGGAAAAGGTCGATCAGGTGCTGGTGAAGCTGGTCAAAGGGCCGGAATTTGCCGAGGAACGAGTGCAGAAGCTGCTGCAGCGCCTGCAGGAAGTGATCCGCGAACCGGTGACCATGCGGGTCGAATACTTCGATTCACTCGACCGCGAAGGCAGGATCAAGCAGAAGGCGATCACATCGTTGGTTGGCAAGCCGTTACCGGCTGCGGAGGTGGCATGACGCTGCTGAAGCGCTGGCTGCCCTGGCTCGCCGGCTTGGCCTTGGTTGGCATGCTGATCTGGACGCAGGGCGGGCAGGCACTGCTGGCGGCGCTGGCCATAGCCGATATCGGCCAGTTCGGCGCTTGGCTGGCATTGTTCGTATTGCTGTGGTGGCTGATCGAAAGCTGGAACCTGCATACCTTGTTCTTGCGTGCCGGCATGCCGCAGCCGTGGGCAGACATTGCTCGTCTGCGCGGCAGCAGCTATCTGTGGCAGATCGTCAATTATTCGCTGGCAATAGGCAGCATCGGCCTGTTTTTACGTCGCCGTAGCGGCGTCAGTGTAGCGGGCGCCGGCGGCGTGATGGCTGTCTATATGTGGGCCGAGCTGGTGGCGCTGGCTTTGCTGGCGCTGCCTGGTATCGCCGCCGCTAGTGCCTTTGCCCGATCCACGGCGCTGATCGGTGGCGGGTTTGTGCTGCTGAGCCTGGCGCTGGCGCTGCTGTTGCGCACCAATGCCCGGCTGCCGCGGCTGATGCCTTTGCTGCGGCCGTTGCGGCTGTTCCGCTGGCGCGATCTGCTGGCGATCGTCGCCGGGCGGGCACTGTATTTTGCCGCCTTTATCGCCTTCTTCTATTGCACCTTGCCGGCGTTCGGTATCGCCGTGCCGTTGCCGGTGCTGCTGGCGGCGGTGCCGGCGATCTTTCTGGCCGGCAATCTGCCGATAAGCGCTGCCGGCGTGGGTACGATCCAGGCCGGCATGCTGTTCTGCTTTCACGATTACGCGATGCCGCAGGCCATTCTGGCATTCGGCCTGTGCTACAGCGCCGGGCTTGTGTTCGGCCGCCTGCCGCTGGCGCTGGCCTGCATCGGCGCCGAACGCCTTTCGGCAGCGCCGGCTACTTAATTCCCTTTTACCCATCCGTAAACAACAGGAAATTCCAATGAAGCAAAAATCACTGTCGACCATGCCGGCCCGTAGGCTGGGTGCCGGTTTGCTGGCCGCCGCTATTGTCTGGCCAGCCATCGCCGATGCCTGCGATGTCGGCGTCGTATCGTTCAGCTATTCGGCATCGGGCCGCCCGATCATCTGGAAAAACCGCGACGATTCGAATAGCTACGATCAGGGGGCGACGTATTACTCCGCCAGCATGCCGAAAATCGGCGGCCATGTCTGCCTGGAAGAGGTCTTCCTTGGTCAGAAAACCTGCTCCGGCGGCGCCAACGAAGCGGGCTTCGCCATTGCCAATGCCAGTGTCTACGCCGATACCAACTTCGAAGAGCTGATCAATCAGGATGCCAGCCTGATCAAGGAGGCATTGCAACAGTGCGACACGGTTGCCTGTTTCGAGCAGAAGATGGAAAACTGGCAGTTCAGTCACGGCAAGGCGGCGGTGCTCAACTCCAACTTTGCGGTGATGGATGCCTACGGCAATGCCGCGCTGTATGAAGTGCATGCGCCATTGGCCAGCAGCCCGCAAAAAGCACGGTTCATCAAGCACGATGCGGTAATCAATCGCTTTGCCAACCATACCAATTACAACAGCTTTATCGATAACCCTGGAATGGAGCGCAAGGAACGCGCCACCTACCTGATCGGCTCCCTGATCGACAACGGTCAAATGGGGCCGACGCAAATGATGCAGCGGGTGGCCAAGGATATCTGCGGCCAGATTACCGACCAGCCGACGACGCGCTTTCCGACCAATAAGTGCATCAGCCGCGCGCAGACCACTGCCGGCATGGTGATCGAAGGCGTCACTCCGGGCCAGGACCCGCGCCTGACCACCATCTGGCTCAATCTGGGCGAGCCGTCGGTAGGCATTTTCGCGCCGGTTTTCCCTGCCGCACATAGTGTGCCGGATACGATGAAAATGGATCTGTTCGGTTTCTCGAAACTGAACAAGGCTATCGTCAACAACGAATTCCATATCTATGACAACAACGGCGCAATCAACGATTTGCTGCCGAGCCCATGGATGGATACCACTATCAACCTCGACAAGCTGCAGCCGATCCGTGACAAAGCCAATGCGATCGAAGCACAGGCATGGCAGGATACCGCAGCCTTCCTCGGGCCAATGCGCAGGAACGCCGCGCTGATTACGCCGGAAAAGCTGCAGGCCTTCCAGCTGGTGACCAACCACTTTGTCTATCAGAACTACAAGGCCAGTTCCAGCAAGGGTTATAACGCTTTCTCGCTGTGGTACATCATTACCCATCCGTGGGAGTTCCTGCGCCGTATCCGCATGGCCGGCATCGATTTCTGGATCAACCGCAACGATATGGGCCAGGACGCACTGAACGCGGTGCAGGTGAATGTTGCTTATCTGCGCCGGCAATTGCCGCTGGAGTTGCAGGCACTGAAGGTGTTTCTCGCTTTCGACTGAATAATGTCAGCCCC
>CALMFQ010000251.1 GCA_937863215.1 uncultured Pseudomonadota bacterium | reverse complement strand
TTTTGGGGGAGTGGCGAAGGGGGCGGGTGGTGGGGCCGGCGCGGTCGGCCTGGGTGCTGGCTTTCTGCATTACGCCGAGCAATTCCTGCGGCGTGGTGGTGCCGGCCTCGATGCGCGCCACGCAGCCGTTGCAGTAATTGCTGATCGCGGCGAGCGGCTGGTTCAGCTCGTGCGCCAGGCTGCTGGCCATTTCGCCCATGGTGATCAGGCGCGAGGTGGTTTGCAGCTTTTCCAGCTGCTGGCGGTACATTTCCTCGCCCTGCTTGCGCTCGCTGATATCGCTGGCGATTTCCATCCGCACCGTGCGGCCATCGACCCATTTGATCGGATTGTCGCGCAGGTGCAGCCAGCGCTGGTTCAGCTCATCCTGCAATTCCAGTTCGAAACTGGCATCGGTGCCATGATGCTTGCGCCGCCGGGTTTGCGGCACATCGCAGAAATGCACGCTGGCCGGGTCGAGCCGGTACAGCTGGCGATAATGGTCGTTGGCGAACAGTACCTCGTTATCGTCCGGGTCGCTGACCGACACCGCCGCATCGAGGCCGTCGAGCACGGCGACGAAGCGCTCATACGCCGCCGCCAGCTGTTCGTTGGCGCGCAGCCGGTCGGTGATGTCGGTCATTGCCGCCATCCAGCCGGTCTGATGGCCTTCGTTGTCGAACAGCGGTGAGACATGGAACAGTACCGAAATCAGTGCGCCGTCCTTGCGTCGCAGCATCAGTTCGAAGCCTTCCTGCTTTACCTTGCCCTGCAGCGTCAGTTCCAGATTGTGCTGGTGCGCTTCGTAGCCGCGATCCGGCCAGTAGGGGTAGGGCGGCACGCTGCCGACCAGCTCGTTCTCGTTGAAGCCGGTCATGGCGCAGAATGCCGGGTTGACATAAGTGATGCGCGCCTGCATGTCGATGGCGCGCATGCCGGTCGATAGCGCATCCTCCATCGCCTTGCGGAATGCCGACTCTTCGCCCAGCGCGTGTTCGAATTCCTTGCGCCGGGTGACGTCGTGGGCAACGATGTAATGCTGGTGCTCGTTGACGTCGGGGTTGGCGGTCCACGACAGCCATTTCAGATCGCCGTTGCGGGTGCGGAAGCGGTTTTCGAAATAGGTGACCGGCTCGCCATTGAGCAGCTTGTCGGTCACCACTTGCAGCGTCGGGCCGATATCCTGTTTGTGCACGTAATCGAAGAAATAGGTGCCGATCACCTCACCCGGCTTGAAACCGAGAATACGCTCGATCGCCGGGTTGATCTGGTGAATGGTGCCGTCGAAATCCACTACGCCGAGCATGTCGAGCGACAGCTGGAAAAACTGGTCGCGCTCCTGCTCTGCCTGCACGCGCTGATTGATATGGCCGCGCAGCGCAAACAGCGCCCAGCCGGCAATCGCCAGCAGCGCAAATACCAGCAGCAACAGCAGCGGCAGCGCCCATTGCTGCTGCGCCTGCTGTACCAGCATCACCGCCGCCGCACCGATGGCGCCGAGCATGATCAGCAACAGCGAAAACAGCGGCAGGGTGAGATTCCACTGGCTGCTCAGATGCGATGCGGGAACGGGGCGGCTCATGTCGTCCTGCTCATGCCGCGTGCCTGCAGACCGCTCTGGGCAAGGCGTGCAGCCTGGCCTGCAGGCCAATGCCAGTGCGGCTTGCAGGCGGTCACGGTTTGTACATCCACTCGCCGTAGGGCTTGAGGATGCGCTCCATGGTTTCGCTGGCCGGTAGCAGCAGGCGTTGCCGGTTGCCGAGATTGAGCTCGGCCGGGGCGTTTTTCTGCCGGGTCGCCTCACTGATCCGGCGTGCGCCGTCGTTGCGGATGACCGCCTGCAGCCCCTGCTGCAACTGCTGCGCCAGCTGTTCGTTCTGCTCGCCGACGGCAAAGCAGGTGGCCGACGGATGTTCCAGCAGCAGGTTCGGCTCGTAGGCCAGCCGCGCGCCGTCGGCCGGCAGATTGGCCTGGATGCGCTGGTGATGGCCCGGATTCACCAGCATCGCGTCGAAACGCCCCTGCTGCAGCATGCGCATGGCCTGCGCCTGATTCGGCGCATCCTGGATATCGAGGTGCTCGCGCCACACCGGCCGCAGGTTCTGGCCCAGCGGAAAGCCGAACGTCAACTTCAGCGGCCGCAACTGCTCCAGCGAATGGATTTTCTGCAAGCGCGGCAACAGCTCTTCGCGCGTCAGCAGCAGCCAGTAGGAAGACATGCCGCGATCCACCGGCACGTCGATGCGGCGCACGCCGGGCTCGTTCATCAGGCCGCCATCGCAGGCCCACAGCGCGATATTGGCTTTGCCCAGCGGCCGGGTGATTTCGCCGGCGATGCGTTGCGGATTCATCGGCAGCTCCGATAGCGACACCGGCAGCTGCCGGTAATCGCGGGTTTGTGCCAGTGCCTCGCGCAGCATCTGTTGCAGATACGCTTGCCCGGCATCGCCACTGCCCGGGAATTGCGCCAGTTGCAGCGCGGCAACCGCTTCCGCCGCCGGCAGCGGCAGCGGCGCCAGCAGCGCGGCCACAATGGCGAGGGCAGGGCATCGTGCGTGCCTGCGGCTCATTGTCGGGGAAGTGCTCAATGTCATTTCGCAACTATTCATCAAGCCGCGCCGAAATGCCAGTATTGCCGTTGCCTGGACTGGCTGCAGCGCGGCCCGATCCGGAATGTGCTGTCAACGCGGCTTTTTCTTCGGTGCCAGCAAATCGGTAATCGACCCATCCGCCATTTCCGCCGCCAGTGCCAGCGTTTCCGACAGCGTTGGATGCGCATGCACCGACAGTGCCAGATCGTGGATGTCGGCGTTCATCTCCAGCGCCAGCACCGCTTCGGCCAGCAGTTCGCCGGCGTTGACGCCAACAATGCCGGCGCCGAGGATGCGTTTGCTTTCCGGATCG
>CALMFQ010000250.1 GCA_937863215.1 uncultured Pseudomonadota bacterium | reverse complement strand
GTCGCGCTCGTGTTTCAGCGCAGCGCACAGCTTGGCCAGATCGAATTGCAGCAGTTTTTCGTCGAGCAGTTCGGCTTCCACGCCACGCTTGATGGCAGCCGGGAACGATTCGGCGTAGCGGCTGGCCATTTCTTCATGGCTGACTTCTTCGCCCAGCACTTCGCGGCGCAGGCGGTTCAGCAGCAGACGGGCGGCAACAAAGCTGTAGGCCGGGTCTTTTTCGATCAGCTGGCGTGCCGACAGCTCGGCCGATTTGCGCACTTCTTCGGCCGGAACGCCGTCGTAGAGATTTTTCAGGGTTTCGGCCAGCATGTGGTCTGGCTGGGTGACGTTTTCCAGGCCGGTGCAGGCGGATTTGATCAGTGCTTTCAGCTTGTTGATGTCGAGCGGCTGGCTGATGCCGTTGTCGACCACATTGATCGCCGACTGTTCATGGTGATGCTCGGCTTCGCCACGCTCTGCGCGTTCGCGGGTGCGGCGTTCGCGGTACAACACGTAGGCACGGGCCACATCGTGTTCGCCGGAGCGCATCAGCGCCAGTTCCACCTGATCCTGGATTTCTTCGATATGAATCGCGCCGCCCTCGGGTTTGCGCCGCATCAGCGCGCGCACCACGTTATCGGTCAATTGTTGCACCAGTTCACGCACCCGCGCCGATGCGGCACCCTGCCCACCGTGGACGGCCAGAAACGCCTTGGTCATCGCCACCGAGATTTTCAGCGGCTCGAACGGCACCACGCTGCCATTGCGGCGGATGGTTTTGTATTCGGCCACCGTGCTCGGCTGGGCGGTTTCGGTAACCAGGCCGGTGAGCGGCGGCTGGCTTGGGGTGTAGCTGGTATCAGCGGTGGAATTCAGCATGCTGGTGTTCTCCGTATTGTGCAAAACCCTGCGCAAGGCGCGCAGGGCCTTGATTGCCCATGTGAGTGGTTTAGTGGGTAATATGTAATAACACTATATCTTGTGTTTTTATTCGTGTTCGGCACCAATTCTAGTTAGCGAGCCCGGCTGCCGCAACAAAAAAAGTTGCGCGCCGGCTCTTGCCAAGGTTGGCGAAATTGCCTATGCGGCGACATCGATCGGTCTGCCGGCAGGGCAGGAGGCTGGCCGTTTCTGGTAGAATCGGCGCGATTCCAAACACGTGTTGTCAGAAATGAAAAATACCGCAACCCTGCTGATCAGCTGCCCGGACCGCAAGGGTCTGGTGGCGGCGATCGCCAACTTCCTCTACACCTACAACGCCAATATCCTGCATGCCGACCAGCATCAGGACGCGGCCGAGAGCCTGTTCCTGATGCGCGTGGAGTGGGATCTGGCCGATTTCACCCTGTCGATCGACGCGTTTGCCGGCGCGTTCCAGCCGATTGCCGAACGTTTCGGCATGCAATGGCGGCTGGCGCTGTCGGCCAACCGGCCAAAAATGGCGATTTTCGTTTCCAAATACGATCATTGCCTGGTGGACCTGCTGTACCGCCACCAGAGCGGCGAACTGGCCTGCGATATATCTCTGATCGTCAGCAATCACGACGACACGCGCCGGCTGGCCGATTTCTACGGCATTCCGTTCCACTGCATCGATGTCACCAAGGACAACAAGGTAGCAGCCGAGGCGCAGCAATTTGCGCTGCTGGAGCAGCATGGCATCGATCTGATCGTGCTGGCACGCTACATGCAAGTGCTGTCGCCGGAGTTCGTCAAACGTTACCCGCAGCAAGTGATCAATATCCACCACTCGTTCCTGCCGGCATTCGACGGCGCCAAGCCGTATCACCGCGCGTTCGAGCGCGGCGTGAAGCTGATCGGCGCCACCAGCCACTACGTGACCGAAATCCTTGATGACGGCCCGATCATCGAGCAGGACGTGATCCGTATTTCGCACCGCGATTCGGTCGAAGACCTGATTCAGAAAGGCCGCGACCTAGAAAAAGTGGTGCTGTCGCGCGCGGTGCGCTGGCACGTGGAGAACCGCATTCTCGAATACGCGAAAAAGACGGTGATTTTCGATTGATGAACAGGTATCTGGTGGACAACCAGCTGGTTGCCGACATCCTCGATCTGCTGCGGCTGCGGGTGCAGCCGCTGGCGCATTACCGTTATCCGGGCTGGCAGCCGGCGCTGTTGATCACGCTGCTGGGGGTGTTTGCCGCATCGACCGCGGATGTGCTGCAGGCGCCGATTGCCGGCAAAATCCTGTATTTCGTTTGCCTCAACTGGCTGGAGCTGGCGCTGATGGCGCGCTTCTTCGGCTGGTGGCTGCGCCAGGGCGGGCGCTGGGATGGCGAGGGGGCGTTGTGGCATCTGCTTGCCGCCTGTCAGGGCGTGCAATTGCTGGAACCGCTGTTGAGCTGGTTTCCCGACGATGCGGCCATGCCTTTGTCGCTGGCGCTGGCCGCATACAGCGTGGCGATCCTGATCAACGCGCTGGCAACCGCAACGCAGGTGGCGCGCAGCCATGTCATCGGCGGCGTGCTGCTGTTCACGCCGGTGGCGCTGGCGTTGTATCTGA
>CALMFQ010000249.1 GCA_937863215.1 uncultured Pseudomonadota bacterium | reverse complement strand
GGCCTGATTATCGCCCCCGTTTGCCGATAATAAAGAGCGGGCTGCCAATGGCAGCCCGCTCTTTTATATTGCCCGCAATTCAAACACACACCCCGACAATAAATATTGCCGGAAACAGGATCGATCTCAGCCCGATCCCGGCAAATGCTGCGCAACCAGCAGCCCGGCACGCAATCCCACCTTGACCTCGCGATTGGGAAAGATGATGTGCTCGCCGCCAGCTGCAATCGTTTGCTGCCGGCCATCCTGCGCGACTACGCTACCTTCCGGCAACGGCGTGAAATTAAGCACGGCATCGTCGAGATTGAGCTGAAAATCCGCGCTGCTCTTGATGATTTCGCGCGTCACCCGGAACAGGCGGAAATCGCTGGCCTGTGCATCCGGCCACGGCCAGGTGCCGGCAAACAGTTGGCGCAACACGGCATGCAAGGCATGCAGGTCGAGCTGCTGATTGTGCCCCAGCGGCCGGGCCTGCCCCAATTCCAGCGTCAGCGAACGGGCGTTGCAACGACTGCGGCTGAATGAAGAGAAAGTCGCTGCCGGCTGATCCTGCAATAACAGGGTATTGATTTGCGCCGCACGCAATAGTCCGAATAACGACTCGATATAGCGCACTTCGCCCTGTGCCGGGCAAATCGCGAAAGTCGGGTAATACGAACCGCGAATCGCCGTATGCAAATCCAGATGCAGGCGCAAACCCTCGCCCATGGCAAAGAAACGCTGCGCATATTGCTCCAGCAACGCCGCCCGCATTGCTTCGGCCGAAGCGGTAAGATTCTGGTGTTTGCCGTCGAACAGGCGATTCAGATCGTCATCGATATAGCGCTCACCGCTGCGAATCGCAGCCGGATTGCCGAATATCAGCAACACGCGGCTGTTCAAAGTAATTGGCGCATCGGCCAACTCCAGTAGCAGATCGTCGAGCACTTCGATCGGGGCGGTCTCGTTGCCGTGAATGCCGCAGGACAGCAGCAAATCAAATTGCGCGCGCGAACCGCCAGCCGGCTCCAGCAGCAATACACCCTCATCCCAGCAAGCCCAGCGAGCTCCCGCCGCGAACGTGCCGGTTTCGCCAACATGATCTTCTGCCGCCAGCAACGAGGCCAGCAGGTGCTGCGGAAAATCGGCGTCGGGCATGATTCAGTCCTGTTGAAACGGATACACGGAGCCCAGCACCAGCAACCGGGTCAGTTCGTCGAGCGCGGTGCGGCATTCGATCAGCAATTGCGGATCGGCGAGATCGGTTTCGCTCAGCCGATCGCGATAATGGCGTTCGATCCACTGGCGCAGTTGCCGATACAAGGGCTCATCCAGCCACAGAGCAGGATTGACCGCCGCCCGCTCGTCCCCGGTCAGCACCACGCGTAATCTCAGGCAGGCCGGGCCGCCGCCATTGCGCATCGACTGTTTCAGGTCGAAGCACAGCACCTCGGCAATCGGTCCGCCGCTGGCCAGCTGCCGCTGCAGCCACGGCCAGACACGCGGGTGCTCGCGGCACTCCTCTGCGGCCACCAGCAACATGCGGCCGTCGGCCAGACTCAGCAGCTGGCTGTTGAACAGATAACTGCTGACCGCATCGGCCACCGATATCTCGTCATTGGCCACTTCCACCACCTGTAACGGGATACTGCCAAGGCGTTGCTGCAGTCGCCCTAACACCTGCGCCTGCTGCTGCAATGCGTGCTGGTGCAGCAGCAGCAGGTTGCGGTTACCGACCGCGATCACATCGTTATGAAACACGCCGGCATCGATGACCGCCGGATTCTGCTGCGCCAGTACCACGCCTTGCGGCGGCAGACGGTGCAGCCGCACGAGCGCCTCGCACGCCTCGCGCGTCTGCCGTGCCGGATAGCGCTGTGGCCCGCCGCCTTCGTTGAATGCAGTGCGCCCATAGACGAACAGCTCGACCCCGACATCACCGTAATCACCGCACAAACGCGTATGGTTGGCCGCACCTTCGTCACCCAGCGCAAGGTGATCGGGCAGTGGCGGGTGATGGCAGAAATATTCCGGATCGGGAAACGCAGCACGCAGTAAGCGTGCGGTGGTTGCATGTTCCAGCGCACGGTGCAGCTTGCTGGTCAGATTGGCCGGTGTGATGTGCAGCTTGCCATCGACGCTGTCTGCGGATGGAGTGACAGTCGCCGCATTGGCGGTCCACATCGCCGATGCGGAACTGCAGGCCGACAGCAGTGCCGGCGCCTGCAGCGCCGCCTGCTGGATCACCTCGGCATCGCTGCCATGAAAACCGAGCCGCCGCAGCATCGCAGTATCCGGTCGTTCATGCGGTGGCAGCACGGCCTGGGCGAAACCACGCTGCGCCAGCGCCCACATTTTCTCCAGCCCCTGCAGCGCCGCCTGGCGCGGGCTGGCAACGCTGCCGCCCGAAGCCTGCGATGCGACATTGCCCCACGACAACCCGCCGTAATGATGGGTCAGGCCGACCAGTCCGTCGAAATTGGCTTCGATTGCTTGCGACATCGATACTCCTAACTCATATCCAGCC
>CALMFQ010000248.1 GCA_937863215.1 uncultured Pseudomonadota bacterium | reverse complement strand
AATCGGCGCTGCGCGAGCGATCCGGGTGGGTCACCAGATATTGCTGGACATTGGCCTGATGCGCGATCCTTGTCAGCAGGGAATCGAGCGGCCTGGCGCCATCTGCATAGCTGCGCAGATGGCTTTTAAGTTGTCGTTCGAGCATGTTTTCGATGCGATCGAAGTTCCAGCTCTGGAAATGCGCCCGCTGTTGCCGGTAGCGATTGGCATAGCGCGTGGAAAGCGCATCTGGCGGAGGGTTTATCGCCGTTCCCTCATAAAAATCGACGATCACCGTTCCAGTAAATTCCGCGTCTTCAGCCAGCCCTTTCAGCACGGGGCCGTAGGAGTTGCCGTCTATAGCCAGCTGTACCGGCTCCATTCCGGTCAACTCGCGTAGCAGCGGCACATCCATGCCCAACTGGATGCGAGAACCTCCCACCAGTACCAATGCGCTGTTGCCCAGCGATGCCACGCGCGCCCGTTCTTCCAGCCAATGGATTTCCGAATCGACCAGCGTTGGCCGGTAGCTGCGCAATGCCATGCGGCCCTCCAGTATCAGTATGAAAAGCAGTGGCAATATAAGCGCATATGTCCACATTGGCCGCCAAGCCAGCGATGGCAGGCGCTGACTAGAACTGGAAGTAGATGAAAGCATGCCGTTCTCCTCCGGAAAACAGGAATATCAGCAGGATTGCGCCTGCCAGCATGGCACTGTTCTGGATTGGCTTGTTTTGCGCGAATAGCGCTTCGAGTGAGGTATGGCGCATTCTGTTATGCCACACCAGCGTGGCGAGAATGGCGCCAAACGCCAGTAGTGCCTCAAATTTCGCCAGCTTCGGCAATGCCGAGAAACGCAGCACACCCTGGACGATCTCTACTGCAGTGGCCATGTCTGGTGCCCGGAACGGAATCCAGGTAAGGCTGACAATTACAAACACAAGCAGACCGGCAAATAGCGTCGGCTCTTTGGCGTGCTGGCTGACTGGCCCGCGCAGCAGGCGCTCCAGCGCCAGATAAAAGCCATGCAGGGCTCCCCAGATCACGAACAGCCACGACGCGCCATGCCACAGTCCGCCGATCAGCATGGTCAGGAACAGGCTGCGCTGTACTTTCCAGGTTGCGCCACGATTGCCACCAAGAGGGATGTACAGGTAGTCGCGCAGCCAGGTGGACAGCGAGATGTGCCAGCGGCGCCAGAAATCTGAAAAGCTGCGTGCGGCATAGGGATAGCGGAAGTTGTCGGGAAATTCGAAGCCGAAGCACAGGGCAATGCCGATGGCGCAGGTGGAATAGCCGCTGAAATCGTAGAAAATCTGCCCGGAAAAGGCGAATATCGCCAGCCAGGTATCCAGTGCCGAAAAATTCCCCGGTGCCGCGTACACCTGATTGACCACCGGTGCCAGTAAGCCGTCCGCCATTACCACTTTGGCAAACAGACCGATCACCAGCAAGGCCATGCCCCAGCCGAGCTGGTCCTTGCTGGCGCTGCGCGGCGTTTGCAATTGCGGCAGAAACAGCCTGGCGCGGACAATCGGGCCCGCCACCAGATGCGGGAAGAAGCTGACGAACAGCGCATAGTCGCTCAGGCTGGCATCCGCCCTGATCTCGCGCCGGTAAACGTCGACGGTATAGGAGAGCGATGCAAAGGTGTAGAACGAAATGCCTACCGGCAGAATGATGGAAAACTCCGGCGGAACGTAAACTATGCCGATGTTTGCCAGCAAGGCTTGAAAATTTGCCAGCACAAAGGTGCCATATTTGAAGAAGCCAAGCAGGCCCAGATTGGCGCCGACGCTGGTCAGTAACAGCAGTTTTCTGGTTGCGGGAGCCTCGGCGCTTGCCAGCCGGCGCGCGAGCCACCAGTCCATGACGGTGGAAAAGGCGAGAATCGCCACGTAAGGCGGATTCCAGGCGGCATAGAAAAGATAGCTGCCAACCAGCAGCAAGCGTTTGCGCCAGACCCAGCTGCCAATCAGCGTATACAGCAACAGCAGAACGGTAAAGAATGCCGCAAACGTAAGTGAGTTGAATAGCATGGCGAAAGTGGCCTTGTCACTTCGCAGGAGCCGGACCGGCCACTACAGAATCTTGAACAGTAAAATGGGCAGCAATACCAGCGCCACAACCAGTTTGATGGTATGCATCAGCAACAGCATTTGCCGCTGCTGCTCTTCCGGCGTCGGGGCGGGTGGCGGGGTGAGTTCGACGATGTCGTCGGCCGGCTCCGGCAGGGGGGCTGCGGAGCCGGGCAGTGGCTGGGCATCGTAGGTGGATTGCGCCATCGCTTACCCCTGCGTGTTGCCCCACAAATCGGGGGTGCGCAAGGCTTCCGGCGCGTTGAGGCCGAAGTGCTGGTAAGTGGACCAGGTTGCCATGCGTCCACGCGGCGTGCGCTGCAGCAGACCTTGCTGGATCAGGTAGGGCTCCAGCACGTCTTCGATGGTGTCGGTGCTTTCGCCGATGGCGGCGCCAACGTTGTCCAGCCCCACCGGGCCGCCGCCGAATTTGTGCAGGATCGCGCTCAACAGCTTGCGGTCCATCACGTCCAGCCCGGCGTGATCGACGTCGAGCATCAGCAGTGCGGCATCGGCGATGTCTTTGCTGACCTGGCCGTCGGCCTTGACTTCGGCGTAGTCGCGCACCCGCCGCAGCAGCCGGTTGGCGATACGCGGTGTGCCGCGCGAGCGTTTTGCCACTTCGAATGCGCCTTCGTTGTCGATCTGCACGTTGAGCAGGCTGGCGGAGCGGCTGACGATTTTCTGCAGCTCGGCCGGGGTGTAGAACTCCAGCCGTGCGACAATGCCGAAGCGGTCGCGCAGCGGGTTGGTCAGCATGCCGGCGCGGGTGGTGGCACCCACCAGCGTGAACGGCGGCAGATCGAGCTTGACCGAACGTGCCGCCGGGCCTTCGCCGATCATGATGTCGAGCTGGAAGTCTTCCAGCGCCGGGTAGAGGATTTCTTCCACCACCGGGCTGAGGCGGTGGATTTCGTCGATGAACAGCACATCGTGCGGTTCCAGGTTGGTCAGCAGTGCCGCCAGATCGCCGGCGCGCTCCAGCACCGGGCCGCTGGTCTGGCGCAGGTTGACGCCCAACTCGCGGGCGACGATATGCGCCAGCGTGGTTTTGCCCAGCCCCGGCGGGCCGAACAGCAGTACGTGGTCGAGCGCCTCGCCGCGCTTCTTCGCCGCTTCGATGAAAATCTGCAACTGGCCGCGGGCTTTTTCCTGGCCGACGTATTCATCGAGGATTTTCGGCCGCAGCGCGCGTTCCAGCGCCTCTTCCTGCGCCGAGAGTTTCTGTGCGGTGACGACGCGCTCGGGGGCGGCGCTGGCTTGTAGATTATCGGTATGGATCATGCTATCGATTGTAAACAACTACAGTAGTCGCTGCGAGAAATTGCGCGGTGTCTTCCTGGTAGAGCCGGTTCATTTGGCAGAAAGCTTGTCATGGGTAGACTGACCGCAGTCAAGGCAACCGTAGCGTCGAGTGCGATACTGGCGGCAAACATCGCCACAGCCGGGCTGTCGTTCGAACTGGGCCTGCTGCAGCAGCGCTGGCTGGAAGATAACGGCGAATTCGTCAGCGAGGATGGCTTCCTGCCGCGCGCGGTGCTGGCGTACCGCTCGCCGGTGGCGGCGCCGGCCGGCTGGGATGCGCAGCTGGGGGCATACATTGGCGATGTGTCGTATCGCGGAGCCAACCAGAACAACCAGTCCAAGGTATATTCGCATAGCCGCTATCGCGGGCTGGACGGGCAACTGGAGCGCTGGTGGCGGCCGGCAACGGCCTGGCGCCTGCAGGCCGGGGTGACACTGCAGCGCTGGCGGCGCGATATCTACAACCCGCTGCAGGGGCGCGACCAGGCGGAAACCTTGCGCGTGGCCTCGTTGCATGGCGGTGTTGGCTATGCGCTGGGCTCGCGGGTCGAGCTTGGTGCGCAGCTGAACTACCCGTTCTGGGTGCGGGTCGAGGCCGGGCTGGGCGATTTCGGCTATGACCGTTCGCCGGTGCTGCAGCCGCGTGGCCGGCTGTCACCCGGTCTCAGTGCCAGTTGGCGGGTGGACGACGATTTCACGCTGCGGCTGCTGTGGGAGCGGCAGCGCTTTGCCGCATCGCCGCTGCAGGCGGTCGGCACGGCACAGGTGCATCAACCGGCATCGCGCATGGATCGGCTGCTGTTCGGTGTGGCGCGCAATTTCTGACAGTTTGGCAACAACATGATTCGGACAATCGAAGGAGAAAACAATGATGCGGCAATCGAATCAACTGGCGCTGGCAATCCTGCTCGGCACCTCGCTCGCGGCATGTAACGGCGGTGGTGGCGGTGGTGACGATAGCGGCGGCAACAAATCGACCAGCGCCGTGGTGCTGACCGACAGCAACAAGCAACAGGTGGCGCACAACGCGGTGGGTGCGGTGGATGCGGCATCCAGTGTCAGCAGCTCGGGTGCCGGCATTCTGGGCGGCGTGCAGGTCAGCGGCCAGCAGCAGAAGGTGCAATGGCCGCTGCTGCTGGCGCGGCGCGGCATCGAGCTGCTCAACGGCGCCAATTTTGCGCCGGCGCTGCTCGGCGGGGTTGCTCAATCCATTACCCTGCCTTGCGTTGGCGGCGGTTCGATGGACGTTGCCACCAACGATGCCGACAATTCGCAGACTGTCAGCAGCGGCGACAGCGTTACCGCGCGTTTCAACAATTGCCGCGAAACCGCCGGTGGCGTGACTGCGGCAATGAGCGGCAGCTTTACACTGGTGCTGAATCAGGCCAGCGGTAATTTCGGCCAGGTGGGGGCGGTATTCAATGTCGGCATGAGCATGCCGGCGCCGGGGTTGCAGGTGGCGGTGACCGAGAATGGCCGGCAGGTGGCCACGACCGTGACCGGCGATATGGCAATGGGGGTGCAGATTATCGCTGGCGGCGCGCTCGTCAGCGTCAGCTCGAATACCTTGAGCGCTGCGACCAGCGACGGTGAGCAGTTCAGCTATGCCAATTTCACCATGACGGCAAGCGATTCGGGCAGCCGGTCCAGCTTCAGCGTCAATGGCACCATTGCCGGCAGCAGCAACGATTTTGCCGGCGCTTATTCAATCAACATGAAGAGCCCGGATACACCGCTGATTTTCAGCAACAACCGCAACTACCCGGATAGCGGCGAAATGCGCATCACCGGCGCCAACGGCACGCTGACGCTGACGGCACAGCCGAACGCGCAAGTGCTGCTGACACTCAATGCCGACGGCAAGACCAGCACCAGCACCGTCGGCTGGTGCAGTATCGGTGATTGCTGAGTCCAGCCACGGCCTGAGCCGCATCCCAGCTCCACGGAATTTGGCAGCGGCTTGTGGTGCGGTTGTAGAGGCTCGTGGATTGTCTTCTGTGGCAGCTATTACCGCCATCCGGAATAAAAGCGGAAACTTTTGCCGGTTGACTTAACCAAGGCTGCCCCGAATCGCTGGATTCAAGCTAGGCACGGGATGTGCTTGCAGATATCGGTCTAGCCAGAAAAAGGAAGGAAACATGATTACCATGTCGCCAGTTGGTTCCGCTACCGTACTTGCAGCGCCCAACAAAAAAGGCAGTACCCTGCAGGCCAATACGTCAGTAGAACCTAGAATGTCGCCAAGCGCCGTTGTAACGTTAAGTGAAGAATCCGTGCAGCGATCCAAAGAGGTAACGCCGGGGATTCGTTACGGCTATAACAGCCAAGGCTTATATTTTGGGACCCCTGATGAGTTTTTTGCTTCGGTGAAAGCGAATTATGAGCAGCTCGGTTATGAAGTAACCGACGAATATATGGCCAATTTTAAAAATGAATTCCAGAATATAGGCCCGAATGGAGGCAGTATCGCGCCACCGCTACGACGATACGGACGCGAATGGGGATAGTTTAAAGAGCTCCCTTGGAGGAGCTCTTTTTTATTTCTATTGCCTTGTCAGTTTA
>CALMFQ010000247.1 GCA_937863215.1 uncultured Pseudomonadota bacterium | reverse complement strand
ATGCAATTTTCCCGACTACGCCCCGTTTCCCGTGCCCTGCTGCTGGCAGGGCTGATCAGCATCGGCGCCTGCACCATAGGCAGCGCCGGCGACTCCAACAACAGCGGTATCAGTGGCAGCAACAGCAATGGCAGCAGTAGCGCCACCGATAACAGCGACTCTACTGGCAATACCGTCGGCACCGGCGGCAGCGCTACCAGTACCAGCCTGACCATCAGCGGCGTGGCCGCCACCGGCGCGCCGCTGCTCGGTGCGCGCATTCGCGTGATCGATTCGGCCGGCAAGGCGATCAATCTGCAGGATGCCGCCGGCACCGAAATCGTCAGCGACAGCAGCAGCACCGCCGACGGCTCGTTCCGCCTGACACTGGCGAAATCGGCGCGGCCGGTGTTGCCGCTGCTGCTGCAGGCGCGCGGCCAGGATGCCAGCGGCCGGCCGGTTGTGCTGCATTCATTGCTGCCAAGCGGCGCCACGGTAGCCAACATCACCCCGCTCACCGATGCCGCGCTGGCACAACTGCTTGGCGCCAACCCGGCGCAGGCGCTGCAGAACGCCAGCACCAGCGCCGGCCCGCTGACGATCCTGGCCAATACCAGCGCAGTGAGCAACTCGGTCAACCAGATCAAGAACATCGTCAAAGCCAACCTGACTGCGGCCAAGATCACCAACAGCGGCACGCTGGACCTGTTCCAGGGCGCCTTCACCAGCAACAAGACCGGCGTCGATCTGGTGCTGGAAGGGCTGCGCGTCAATGTGGTACAGGACAGCAGCGGCAAGGATGTGCTGCAGCTGGGCAACAAATTCGTGCGCGGCGCCGAAGTCAACGTCGATCTCGCCAGCGCGCGTACCGAGCTGCTCAAGACCAGCGGCGGCGATGTCACCAAGGCGGTGACCACCACACTGAAAGCCACCACCAGCCCGACGCTGACCAATCTGGAAACACTGGATGCGCTGGGCAGCAGCATCAACGCGCTGATTGCGCAGAACGCGGCCGCATCGAGCTTTACCACTGCGCCAGTATTGGCCGCCTACACCGGCAACAACGGCCGCACACTGGCGCAGCTGGCGGCGCGATTCGCCTATTACGCCGCGCGCGGCTACCAGTTGAGCAACTTCCAGCTGTCCGGCTGCGCCGAAGATCCGATTCCGACCAAGGGTTGTACCTATTTCGGCGTGGCGGCGCTGGTGACCGACAACAAGGGCAATCAGGTGGAGGCGTTCAACGATGTGGCCAGCTATTCCAGCGGCGGCAAGCAGTGGGTGTTGTCGGGCAATGGACGGGTGACCGCCGCGGCAGTGTACCCGGCCGCCTATTCCATCTACGATGCGACCGGCACACTGCTGGCGCCTACCGCGGCACAACCCAACCCGGTAGTAGGCATTGAAGTCGGAGTGAGCGCAGCCAGCGACGAAGTACCGCCGGCCAACGCGACCGCAACCATCAATTCGGCCACGGTAACCATTCCCAGCGGTTATGGCATTCCGCTCAGCAATTGCGGGCAAATCACCTTGTGCGTAAACGGCGTACCGGCAATCACGCCAACGGCAACGCCAGTCGATACCCTGTTGCTCCAGTCGGCCAAGGGCTGGATCGGCAGCAGCAAGGATGGCGCCAGCGGCGCGCAGTACAGCTTCAGCATTACCCCGTACACCGGCAGCGCCTTTAGCGCCAACGCCTATCTACCGACCGCGGTATCGCTCAGCCCGCCGAGCCGGGCATTTCCGCAACTGGACGACGTTGCCGCAGCAACACCGCTGACCGGCGCCAGAATCAGCGCCGGAACCACTCTGGCGTGGAAGAAATGGGCGGCAGCCAACCCGGATCTGCAGGTGTTCATGGTTGAAGTGCTGGCCCGGGATGGCGGCAACTACCAGCAGACACAAATCCGCATACCCGACCCGATTGCCGTGCCATCGGTCAACATCGGCAGCACCAGCGTCACCACGGTGGCATTGACCGGTCTGAACGTGAAAAGCTACGAAATCTGGCTCGGTGCGCAGGACAATCAGGGCCGGCGCTTCTACAGCAAATACGCCATCGCTCCCTGAGCCGGCCTGCAGACCAATAGCAGAGCGGCCTGCAGGCAGGGCTGCAGGCCGCATCCATATTGGCTTGCAGCCTGCCCGGCTCAGGGCTGCGGCCAGGCGCGCGCCAGAATGCCGGCGAAATCGACATTGGCCGGCAAGGTACCGAAGTTGTAGCCCCAATCCTGCTGCAGCCGGCTGCGGCAGAAGGCGTCGGCAACGAAATCCGGCGCATGCTGCAGCAACAGGCTGGCCTGCAACGCCAGCGCCAGATTCTGCGTCAGACGCCGGGCGCGGGTTTCCAGATTGCCGCTGTCACCGAAGTCGCGCTGCAGCTGGCCGAGGAACTTGTCGTAGGCCGCATGCCGGCCCAGTGCCGGCGTCAGCTCCGCCATCAGGATCGGCAACGCACGCGGCGTTTTGCTGAAGGCGCGCAGCAAATCCAGACACATGATGTTGCCCGAACCTTCCCAGATCGAATTGACCGGCATTTCGCGGTAAATGCGCGCCAGCATGCCTTCATCGACATAGCCGTTGCCACCCTGCACCTCCATCGCTTCGGCCGCCAGCTCCGGGCCGCGTTTGCAGATCCAGTACTTGGCCGCCGGGGTTACCAGCCGGCGGTAGGCATTCTCAGCTTCATCGTCAAGGCGGTCGAAAGCGCGCGCCATGCGCAGGCTGAGCACCGTGGCGGCTTCGGTTTCCAGCGCCAGATCGGCCAGCACATTGCGCATCAGCGGCTGCTCGATCAGCCGCGCGCCGAATGCCGAGCGGTGCGAGGCGTGGTGCAGCGCCTGCGACAAGGCCTGGCGCATGCCGCCGCTGGTGCCGAGACAGCAATCGAGGCGGGTGTAGGTGGCCATCTCGATGATGGTCGGCACGCCTCTGCCATCTTCGCCGAGCAGGATGCCACAGGCATCGCCGAA
>CALMFQ010000246.1 GCA_937863215.1 uncultured Pseudomonadota bacterium | reverse complement strand
CGAACCCTGCACTGCGTCGCTCTTCAGTGCGCGGGTATTGGCGAAGTGCACCAGATCCAGATAAAACACGCCGATCTGCCTGCGTGCCGCCGGTTCTTCGATAATGCCGTCGGCGACTTCGCGGCCGAATTTGTCGATCTGTTCGGCGTAGAGTTTGGACAGATCGAGATTGTTCATATTGGTGAACGGTGCAACCGAGTTGGCGGCATCTTTCATGCACTTGCCGAACTCGTTCCAGCCGGCGCGGGTGTAGCAGTCCTGCTGCAAGGGGTTGAGGCGCGGCGCCATGCAGCCGGCAGTGATGCCGCAGGTCAGCAGCAGGGCGGAAAGTAGCGTTTTGGACATGATTTGCAATGCTCTGAAAAAATATTTCGTCTGAGTTGACCCCGGCGGCGGATCATAGTTCCGGGCGTCGGCCATGCGGGTATAGCGTTGGTTGCGCCCGGATTTCGTCTGCCGTCGGCCGCAACGGTATTTGTCGTGGTGTTTAGGCGGGCGGCAGCAGGCTGAGCGGATCGACTGCGCTACCGCAGATTTCCACCACCTTGCGCCGTGCCGTTTCACCCTGTTTCAGGCTCACCTGGCGCTGCGCCACAGCAAAGCGCTGCGCCAGATACGCCAGCAATGCCTGATTTGCCTTGCCGTCCACCGGCGGCGCGGCCAGCCTGATTTTCAGCGCATCGCCATGAATGCCGGCGATTTCGGTTTTCCTGGCGCCGGGCTGGATGTGCAGCGTCAACCGCAGCGCATCGCCATGGCGCTGATACCAGTCCATCAGATGCTGGCAGCACTGCGCAGCAGCGCAAATGCACCATTCTCCGCGTACACCACCGGTACCATCAGGATCAGCTGCAACACCAGGATCAGGATCATCGGCGTCAGATCGATCCCGCCGATTGGCGGCAGCAGCTTCTGCAGCGGCTTCAGCAACGGGTGCGTCAGCCGGTCGAGAATCGGCATCAGCGGGTTGTAGGGCGCAACGAAACTCATGATCGCCTGCACCAGTACCGCACCGAACAGCAGATAGATCGACAGTTGCACCACGTGCGTCAGGCTCAGCAGCAGCAGCCCGAACCAGGCGCTGGCCATACCCATGTTCAGCGATACGCCCTGCAGCGACAGCAATACCATGTCGCGTATCAGGATCGTCAGCCAGCCGAGCAGAATGGTTGCGGTATCGTAGCCGGCAATGCTGCGGACGAAGCGTCGCACCGGCACCACGCACCAGTTGGTCAGCGCCAGCAGAAACTGCGGGAACGGATGCTGGAACGGCGCCCGCGCTACCTGCAGGTAAAAGCGGCACAGCAGCGCCAGCGCAAAAAATCCGGCGATGTTTTCGATCAGGAAACGGATGGCACTGAGTAATGGTTGCATGGCTTATTGTTTACCGAATTCGTCGCCCAGTTCCTTGCCGCGCTGGCATGCCGCACGGGCACCATCGATGATGGCGGCTTTGACCCCACCGGCTTCCATGGTTGCCAGCGCACGCTCGGTGGTGCCGCCCTTGGAGGTGACCTTGGTACGCAGCGTGGCGGCATCGTCATCACTTTGCTGCGCCAGCTTGATCGATCCGGCAAAGGTCGCATAGGCCAGCTGGCGCGCCTGCTCGGTGGAGAATCCCAGGGCAACGCCGGCTTCGGTCAGCGATTCGATGAAATAGAACACATACGCCGGGCCGCTGCCGGAAATGGCGGTGATTGCGTCGATCTGCGCTTCGGCATCGACCCATAGTGTTTCACCCACCGCCGCCAGGATGCGCTGTGCTGCGTCTCGGTCGGACTGGCTGACGCCCGGATCGGCAAACAGCCCGGAAATGCCCGCCTGGACCAGCGCAGGCGTATTCGGCATCACGCGCACGATGCGTTTGTGCCCGCCCAGCCAGCCAGCCAGCGATTCGGTGCGGATACCGGCGGCAATCGATACCACCAGCGCGTTGGCAGCCACCGGGGACCATTCCTGCGCCACGGCTTTCATCTGCTGCGGTTTTACCGCCAGCACCACGACATCGAATGCCCCGCCAGCGGGTACGCCCGGCAGTGTGGCAATGCCGAAAGTCTGCTGCAATTGCCCGCGCTTGGCTGCATCCGGCTCGGCGACGCAGATTTCGCTGGCGGCAAAGCCCTGGCGCAACATGCCGCCGATCAACGCGGTTGCCATGTTGCCGCCGCCCACGAATACGATTTGCATGCCTTACCCCTGTTGTTTCATAGCGAATGAAGAAATAGCCGTCGATGCTATCACAATCCGGCGGCCTGTCTGTCAGTGCCCGGCTGCGGCGTGGCGTGCACCGAAGATGGCAGTGCCGATACGCACCATGGTCGAACCGGCGGCAATCGCCAGCTCCAGATCGGCTGACATGCCCATCGACAAGGTATCCAGCCGGTAACCCTGCTGCTGCAGTTGCTGCAGGCAGTCGCGCAGCGCAGCGAACTGGGCCTGCAGCCGTGTCCGATCGTCGCTGGGCTCGGGGATGCACATCAGGCCGCGCAGACGGAGATTCGGCAGTTGCGCGATTGCCGCCGCCAGCGCTGGCACGTCGGCAAAGGCGCAACCGCTTTTGGAGTCTTCACCGCTGACATTGACCTGGATGCACACCTGCAGTGGCGGCAGCGTTGCGGGACGCTGTGCCGACAGCCGTTCGGCAATTTTCAGCCGCTCGATGCCGTGCACCCAGTGAAAATGCTCGGCCACCGGACGGGTCTTGTTGCTTTGCAGCGGGCCGATAAAATGCCATTGCAGCGGCAGATCGGCCAGTTGCGCGATCTTGTCGATGCTTTCCTGGACGTAGTTTTCACCAAAGGCGAGCTGGCCGGCGGCATATGCCTGGCGTACGCAATCCGCCGGAAAAGTCTTGCTGACCGCCAGCAGCTGCACCTCGCCGGGTTGCCTGCCGGCAGCCAGCGTCGCCTGCCGGATGCGCTCGGTCACGGCTTGAATTGCGGATTTTATTGTGCCCATAATGAAAATCGATATTTGCTGATAGAGCACGCCTGACGCGCCATCCGACATCATCGTCGGTCTGGCCGGCGCACCGACCCCGAGACAAGGATTGCCGAACCAGCCGGTTTCGGCCCGGAGGATTATAGATGGAAATTTCCGAACTGCTGGCGTTCGCAGTCAAAAACAAGGCATCCGATTTGCACCTTTCCGCCGGCTTGCCGCCGATGATCCGCGTGCATGGCGACGTGCGCCGCATCAACCTGCCGCCGATGGAACACAGCGATGTGCACGACATGGTGTACGACATCATGAACGACTTGCAGCGCAAGGTGTACGAAGAAACGATGGAATGCGACTTTTCGTTCGAAATCCCCAATCTGGCGCGCTTCCGCGTCAACGCCTTCGTGCAGAATCGCGGTTCCGGCGCGGTATTCCGCACCATTCCGTCCAAAGTGCTGTCGCTGGAAGATCTGAACTGCCCGAAAGTATTTACCGACATCGCGCAGAACCCGCGCGGCATTGTGCTGGTGACCGGGCCGACCGGCTCGGGCAAATCGACCACGCTGGCGGCGATGATCAATTTCATCAACGAAAACGACTACGGCCACATCCTGACCGTGGAAGACCCGATTGAATTCGTACACGAATCGAAGAAATGCCTGATCAACCAGCGCGAAGTCG
>CALMFQ010000245.1 GCA_937863215.1 uncultured Pseudomonadota bacterium | reverse complement strand
CGCATCATTTGATTCAGGCGGGGATCGCCGAAATCACCGGCAGCTTGACCAAGCCCTGACATAAGCTGCGCACAACAGCATGGCTGCAAGCCGCGCCGGTATTGGCTTACAGGCCGGCTTGCAAGGCAATAGCAGAGCGGCCTGCAGCCCAGGCATGGTTGGCGATGCCACATGCCACGCCTCAGTACAGGTTCGCCTGCGTTGTCGGGTGTTTTCCGCTATACTGTCGCGTTTTGCAACATTATTGCATTTCGTCACCATGCCGCTGTTTATCACCCGCCTGCTGCTGTCCCTGTTGCCGCTGCTCGCCTCGCTGGCCAGCGCTGCGACTACGCCATTGCCGGTGGCGGTGAGCGTGTTGCCGCAGAAGTATCTGGTGGAACGTGTCGGCGGGTCTTGGGTGGCGGTCAGCAGTCTGGTCAGCGGCGGTAAGGATCCGCATACCTTCGAGCCGACCCCGGCGCAGGTGGCGCAACTGGCAAAAGCGCAGTTGTATTTCGCCACTGGCATGAGTTTTGAAACCGGTTGGCTGGGCAAGCTGCAGCGCAGCCAGAGCACGCGGGTGGTGGATATGCGCCAGGGCATCAAACTGCGCCAGCAAGAGGCAATGCTGGAGCTGGGCCACGGCCATGACGACCACGAGCACGGCGGAAGCGATCCGCACGTGTGGACCAGCCCGGCCAATCTGCGCCTGATTGCGACAACCATCGAACGCGAACTGGCGCGCAGCCTGCCGCCGACCAGCCATGCCGAATTGCGGCAGAATAAAGAGGCGCTGCTGCGCGATATCGAGCGCAGCGAGCAGAAAATCCGCGCACTGCTGGCGCAATCGGCGGTGAGACGTTTCATGGTGTTCCACCCGTCGTGGGGTTATTTTGCCGATGCCTATGGCCTGCAGCAGTTGCCGATCGAATACGAAGGTAAAGAACCCGGCCCGCGCACGCTGGCGCAGATCATCGCCATCGGCAAACGCGAGCAGATCAAGGTGGTGTTCGTGCAGCCGCAGTTCAGCGCACGCGCGGCGAGCAATATCGCCAGCGGTCTTAACGCGCGGGTGGAGAAACTCGACGATCTGGCCGAGAATGTACTGGCCAATCTCGAATCCGCCGCCGCAGCCATCGCCGCCAGCCGTTAAGGGCCATTGTGAGCACCCCAGCGATTTCCATCCATAACCTGAACTTTGCCTATGCCGGCACACCGGTGCTGGAGAACATCCAGCTCGACGTGGCGGAAGGCGACTTCATCGGCATCGTCGGCCCCAACGGCGGCGGCAAAAGCACGCTGCTGAAATTGATGCTCGGATTGCTGCAGCCGGATAGCGGCGAATTGCGGATATTCGGCCAGACACCGCGCCGCAGCGTCGAACGTATCGGCTACGTGCCGCAATACGCCAACTTCGCCAAGGATTTTCCGATTTCGGTTTGGGAAACCGTACTGCTGGGGCGGCTGACGCCGCGCCGCTGGTTTGGCGGACATAGCCAGAAAGACAAACGGCTGGCGGAACAGGCGCTGCGCGAAACCGAAATCTGGGAGCTGCGCGAACGGCCGATTGGCGCGCTGTCCGGCGGCCAGTTGCAACGGGTGCTGATTGCGCGCGCCTTGGCCAGCCAGCCGGACATCCTGTTGCTCGACGAGCCGACCGCCAGCGTCGACGTGCGTGCCGAAAAAACCATTTTCGAATTGCTGCGCCACTTGAACCAGCGCATGACCATCATCGTCGTTTCGCACGATGTCGGCTTCATTTCCGACTATGTCAACCGGGTTGCCTGCCTCAACCGTAAATTGGTATGCCATGCGGTGGATCAGCTCGATCCGCATGAACTGGAACATCTGTACGGCAAACACGTGCACCAACTGACGCATTCCCACTAAGCCGATCATGAGCGACTTTTTCAGCGCCCTGCAACAGCATGCCTTTCTGCAATACGCCCTGGTCGGCGGCCTGCTCGCCAGCATCTGCTGCGGCATCGTCGGCAGCTACGTGGTCGCCAAGCGTATCGCCTACCTCGCCAGCGGCATCGCCCACACCATTCTCGGCGGCATGGGCATCGCCGCCTATCTCGGCGCCAGCCCGCAACTCGGTGCGCTGATCGCTGCGCTGGCGGCAGCGGTGCTGATCGGCTGGATCAACCTGCGCTGGCGTGAGCACGAAGACACGCTGATCAGCGTCATGTGGTCGGTGGGCATGGCGGTCGGCATCGTCTTCGTCGCCAAAACCCCCGGCTACACCACCGACCTGATGAGCTACCTGTTCGGCAACATCCTCATGCTCTCGCCCACCGAGCTGTACTGGATGGTGGCGCTCGACGTGACACTGATCCTGCTGGTCTGGTGGCTGCGCCGGCCATTCCTGGCACTGTGTTTCGACGAAGAATACGCCCGCCTGCGCGGCGTGCCGGTGGTGCCGCTGTACATGCTGCTGCTGTGCATGGTGGCGGTGACAGTG
>CALMFQ010000244.1 GCA_937863215.1 uncultured Pseudomonadota bacterium | reverse complement strand
ATATCGGCTACGGCGTGCTGCGGATTTTTCCCGAGCAGCCGTGGCACCCGGTCAATCTGCCGCAGCCGGTGTACGCGTTGGCGATGGCAGTGCTGTTCCAGTACGGCGTCGGGATCCAGAATTCGCGCATCGATCTGGTGCTGGCCGGCAAGCTGTCGCTGCGCGAGGCGCTGCCGGAGCTGAAAATCTTTGCGCGCAAGATCCGCAAACAGGTGCTCAAGGATTACGTAGCAATGCCGCTGCTGGCCGGCCCGGCAGCATTGTCGGTGTTGAGCGGCAATGTGGCGGCCAACCTGATCCGCAATCTGTGGGCGTTTGCGATCATTTTCTGCGGCCATTTCACCGCAGATGCGCAAGTGTTTCCCGAATCGGTGCTGGAAGGCGAAACCCGTGGCGACTGGTATCTGCGCCAGCTGCACGGTTCCAGCAATCTGCAGGGCGGGGCGCTGTTCGACATTCTCAGCGGCAACCTCAGCCACCAGATCGAGCACCATCTGTTCCCGGATCTGCCGGCGCATCGTTACGCCGCCATCGCGCAGGAAGTGCAGGCGCTGTGCACCAAGTACGGCCAGCACTACAACACCGGGCGTTTCTCCACGCAGTTTTTCAGCGTGCTGCAACGCATCCTGCGGCAATCGCTGCCGAACCGGCCGGCCAAACCAAAACCGGCACCGAGCCGCCCGGCATTTGCCGCGCTGAGCGAGCTGGATCAGCTGCAAGCCTTGCTGCAAGCCAAACTGCAGGCCCGCCAGCAGCGCGCCGCAGCGCCGGCCGAGCCACAGGCGCTGGTTGCCTGATTTCGCCACAATGCGCGCGGCAAGTGCCCCGCGCCGCCCATTTGCTTTCTGGAGGATATTTCATGTCGAATTCGAATCTGCCGTCGGTACGCTTTCACCTGCCGCAAACCCAGCACGCCGAAACCCTGGAGGCGATCGATACCATCGTCGCCGATGCCAGGCCGCGTGACTATTCGATCGCGCTCGGCGATATGGTGGTCGAGCTGACCCAGGCCGGGCTCAACTACTACTTCGGTCAGGCGCTGCGCCAGGCCGACGCCGGCTTTGTGCTGACCAAGAGCGCCGATGTCGGGCTGGCGGCAACGCTGAAGGTGATGGCGCCGGTGATTCGCAACGTGATCGGCCAGCTCAACGATCAGCAGATTCGTGAAATCTGCGGTTTCATGCGTGGCTTGATGACCGAGCAGGCAGCCGTCAGCGCCTGAGTTTGCCGTCAGCCGCCCAGGCTGGCCAGCGCCGTTTCTGCAGCGCGCACGCCCCAGTATTGCGCTTCTTCGAATAGCGACAGGCCGCTCAGGTCGGAATGCGCCAGCTGCAGCGGGCCATATGGCTGGCGCAGGGCTGCCAGTGCGGCGCTGCCGGTGAGGCCGGGGCGCGGCTGCGCCATTGCGTGTCCCCAGCGCCAGATATCCAGCCGCGTGGTCTGGTGCGCGATTTCCGGGTGCGGGCGGGATAGCTCGGCCAGAATCCGGCGCGACCAGTCGGCGTGGCTGGTCTGCAGCAGTTGCTGGCGCATTTGCGCCGGCGGCAGCTGGGTCAGTGCCTGATACCAGGTAAGCACCGTCTGCTGCTCACGCACCCGCAGTTGCTGGTGCGTGGCAATCACGTAACCCAGCCCGGCACTGTCGTAGAGCACGTTATCCCACGCCAGCGGCGCGTGGCCGCGGTCGTGCGGCAGCCCGTCGAGGCTGAGGTTGGCCACCAGCCACGGCGCATATTCGATCCGGCGGATCGCCTGCTGCCAGCCGGCCGGCAGCTGTGGCCACACGTGCGGCAGCGCGAACAGCGGTGCGGCCCAGATCAGTTGCCGTGCCCGCAGCCGGTAGCTGCGCTGTTGCTGCGCATCCCATACCTGCAGTAGCGCAGCGTCGCGATCGATTTGCAAGCCGGTTGCCATTTGTCGCGGCCGGATCTGCTGCGCCAGCCTTTGCTGCAACTGGCGCACGATCCAGCCATTGCCCTCGGGCCAGGTCAGTACGCAGTCGCCGGCGGCGTTGGCGGCTTCGCCGTTGCGGCTGGCAAAGTAGTGAATGCCGGCCCAGGCCGATGTCTGGCGATAATCGGTACCGTAATCGTCGCGGCAGGCATAATTCACCAGCCAGTGCAGCGGCTTGGCGCTGAGCTGTTGTTGTAACAGCCAGTCGGCCATGCTGATGCGGTCGAGCG
>CALMFQ010000243.1 GCA_937863215.1 uncultured Pseudomonadota bacterium | reverse complement strand
ACAAACTCCTGATTCTTGACATGCATGTTGCGATTCTGCGCCATCAGCGAAATCATTTCTTCGTGCCAGTGCTCGAACGTAACCGCCACGCTCTTCAGCAGGCCGGCCTCTTTCGCCAGTTGCGATGTCTGCAGCAACAATTCGGATTTGAGCTGGTCATAGCGTGACTGCGCGTCGGAGATGTCGCGACTGCTGGCGCTTTCCTGGTCGGCCAAAGCTGCGGTCATCTGCTCGATACGCTCTCGCAGCCGGGAAATATCCTGCTGCAGCTGCCCGATTTCCGCTGCTGCTGCAGCATTCTTCGCGTCGCTCTCGCTGAGCTGGTAGCCAAGATCGCCGCTGACGGTCTGTTCGGCCTCGACCCGGGCAATCAGCTCCGCGCGCAACGCAGCCAATGCCTTGGTGTGCTTGGCACGCATCCAGGCGTAGACCCCTGCAGTGCAAATCGCACCGCCCAAGACAAATTGCTGCAATCCCTCGATCAATTCCGCCTCCGTTACCAATCAAGAGGAAAATGCCGTTGCCGGCAGGCTGAGCACAAACTTGAACGGGGTGAATCCGAATTCGGCGCCCGGCTTGCTCAGCACGATACGGATACTACCCCCTTCTTTCTCCAGGAAAGTGCGCACCGCATCCATGCCGACACCGCGCCCGGAAACCTGGGTGACCTGCGCAGCCGTGGACAAGCCGGACTGGAAGATCAACTCGGCGACAGCTTCCGGCGACGGGCGCTCGACGCCGTTGAAGACACCGTTGGCAACACCCTTTTCATACAGCTTGTGCAACGCCAGGCCGCGGCCGTCATCGCTGATGTGCAATTCCAGAGCGTCGCCGTTGCGTTCGCAGGCGAAACGTACCTGCCCCTGCTCCGCCTTGCCCGCCGCCGCACGATCCTGCGGGCTTTCGATACCATGATCCAGCGAGTTGCGCACGATGTGCATCAGCGAAATCTTCAGTGCTTCGGCAAAGGTGTTGTTGAACGCCACATCGCCATTGACGATATCCACGGCCGGTGTCGGCTTGTTCAACTCCTTGGCCAGCGACGACAATGAATCTACCGCGCCGGAAATCAGCCGCTGCAGCGGAATCAGGCCCAAGTGGTTGACCGCCTTTTGCAGCGCATTGATATCCGTGCCCTCGCCACGCTGAGCGAGATCCGCCACCATCGCCCGGATCGACGCAATTTCCTCGCTGCCGACAAAAGTACCACGGGTGGTAAGCAGATCCGATGCACGCCCCTTGCGGCCCAGTTTGTCTTCGTTGATTTCGACGTAGCGCGCAATGGCTGCGGCCACGGCATCCAGCTCCTGCAGCAGCGTCGACTGATCCCAGATAGCTTCTGCATCCTTGCGCAGATGGTCGTAGTGCTGTTCCGCAGCATGCGCCGCATCGGTTACCAGCTTGAACTCGTAAGTACGCGCATTGCCCTTGATCGTGTGCATATTGCGGAACAATGCGGCAATGACTTCCGGATCGATGCTCTGCTTGCTTTCGATAAGCTCGCGGTTTTCGACAATGAACTTGTTGGCCGAGTCGATGAAATCGTTGAACTTGCCAATGGAAATCTTGATGATCTGCGAGATCAGGTCCAGCTCTTCCTTCTGATGCGCGGCAGCCAGTTCCAGTTCGCGCAGGTGGGTTACGTCCTGCACGATCAGCAGAACCTTGTCCACCATATCCGCATCGTTTTTGATCGGGCTCCAGTTCATCTGCAGTATCTTGTTGTGGCCATCGCGACCCTTGAGCTGCATTTCGCCGACCAGCAGGTGACTGTTGAAGTCGAACATCATTGCGTCTTCGCCGACAATCGCTCCCAGCGCAACCGCGACCTGATCCTTGCTGTCCACGCCCAGCGTCGAATTGGCGAACAAGACCTCCAGCACATCCTTGCCGGCCAGATCATCGGTTTCGAAAATCGTCTTCATGTAAGCCGAGTATTCCGGATGCAGCTTGTTGCCTGGCACCACGGTACACACGCCCAGGCTCATATTGTTCAACATCGCATTGATGTCGTTGGTCTTCTGGCTCAACTGCGCGGTACGCTCGGCCACGCGCAATTCCAGAGTGGCATTCTGCTCGGCGATTACCGCAGTCATGCGCACGGTGTTGCGGATGAAGAACACCAGCACGCCCATGAAAACCAGGTTCATTGCCCCGATGATCATGCCCAGGTACAGATTGACCTTGGTGGTACGCTGCGATTCGAGCAAGGTGCTGACAAAGTTGTCATAGCTGGATTTGCGGAAATCCTTGATCTGCTGTTTCAGCGCAGTAAGCGCCTTGTTCATGCGTACCGATGCATCCGGGCCGACGCTCTCCTTTTTCGAGATCATCGCCAGCGAAGTGGTCGACGCCAGTGTCTTGTACTGCTTGAAATCATCACGCAGCTTGGCGATATCCCTGGCCCGCTCCGGATACAGCTTGTCCATTTCACCGAAGACTTTGTCGGCCTGTCCATAAAATTCATCGGCCTCGCCTACCATATCCTTCTCGCCGATCATCGCGGCCTGCAGGTAGCGCTCCTCCATCTTGTCGAGACGCACGATATTGGCGTCAACGCGTTCCAGCACCGGGAAATACAAATCGCGGATCTCCGACAGCTGGGCGCTGCTCTGGATCGATTTGTGCACGCTGTAGGCAGTAAACGCGAGGAACAGGGCGATCGCCACTCCCACCATGAGGATAATCTTGCGCATCGGATTGGCTTCGGCAGCAGCCTTGCCAGCACCAGCGGGGATTTCTTGGTTTTGATGGATATTTTCGTTCACAACAGCTCCATGTTCACACGGTTTGCCCACGCGCCCCGCTACGCCCGGTTCGCCAGGGTCTACCGCAACAAAGGTGGCGACATCAATCGGTCTCGCCCGCCCCCGACAGCACAGCGATCTGGCGGGCTGGATTCAGGTATAGACGTTGTTTCACCCGCATGGGCCTGTATGCAATACCCTGAGCAGCACTCGCAAGACCCGGACGGCGGCTGGAAACATCCTGCATACCTGCAACCTGGCAAACTGCAAAAACCCGGACATTCGGGGATCGAAATTCGGTCGAGGCCGACTTTCGTGCGATTATCTGTATCTGATAGGTAGATGAGTCGGGGCTTATTTTCAAGGAACGGTAACAACAACGAGGCTGGCGACAGCAGGCTCCAGCCCCTTTTAGCGCGACAAAATACCGCCGTTGGCTCCCGGCAACCGGATCGGCCGGACGGCGCACGCAGCCGAAAAAAGGTAACGCTGTTGGCGAACCGCCTCGGCTCGACTAGCATGATAAAGATGGAAATTCAGCGACATGCGCCATGCGGTCATGGCAATGACGCCAATCAAGAGAACCCCATGTTTGAAGAAGACGACGACCTGATATTTACCGCGGAAGACGCGCCCGTTCAGCCTGGCTGGAAAATCCTGATCGTCGATGATGTTGCCGATGTGCATGCCGCAACCGAGCTGGCCCTGGCCGGCTTCCAGATGGACGGCCGCCCGGTGGAGTTCCTGCACGCCTACAGCGGAGCCGAGGCACGCAAGATATTCGGCGCACACGATGACATCGCGCTGACTTATCTGGACGTGGTAATGGAATCCGACGATGCCGGGCTGCAGGTGGTCAAATGGCTGCGCGAGGAGCGCGGCAACCAGTTTACCCGCATTGTGCTGCGCACCGGCCAGCCAGGTCAGGCACCGGAAGAACGGGTGATCGTCGATTACGACATCAACGATTACAAGGAAAAAACCGAACTCACCCGGCGCAAGCTTTTCACCACCACCTACTCGGCATTGCGCTCGTACCGCGACATCATGAAAGTCGAAGAAGCACGGCGCTACCAGGAGCGCTTCCGCGAAGGGCTGGAACGGGTGATCGAAGCCTCGTCGCGGGTATTCGAACAACGCTCGCTGCAACAGCTTGCCAGCGGCCTGCTGCAACAGGTGGTATCGCTGTTGCGGCTCGATGAATGCAGCATGATGGTACGTCTGCGCGGCATCACCGCACTGCGCGAAGGCGACGGCATCGAGGTTCTCGCCAGCATCGGCAATATCGACAGCCAGGAAGGCATCCCGGCCGACATCATGGAGAGTTTCTCGCACGCGCTGGAGCAGCACCACGCGATCTTCGAACAGGACTGCTTCGTCGGCTACTACCCGACCCGGCAGGGCAAGATCAATCTGCTGTACATGAAAGGCGTACACCAGCTGGACGAGCTGGATATCAAGCTGCTGGACATTTTCTCCACCAGTGTTTCGCTGGCGTTCGAAAACATGTACCTGAACCGCGAGATTTTCGATACCCAGTCGGAACTGATTCACCGGCTCGGCGAAGTGGTCGAATCGCGCTCGCACGACGCCGGCAATCATGTACGACGCATGGCCGAGCTGTCGTTCATGCTTGCGCGCCTGGCCGGTATGGATGACGAAGAGGCGGATTTGGTGCGCCGTGCCGCGCCGATGCACGATATCGGCAAGATTGCCACGCCGGATGCGGTATTGCTCAAGCCGGGCAAGCTGTCGCCGGAAGAATGGCATGTGATGCAGCAACACCCGGATATCGGCTTCCAGCTACTGAAGGGCTCGGAGCGGCCGATTCTGCGGGCAGCGGCGATCATTGCCTACCAGCATCATGAGAAATACGACGGCAGCGGTTATCCGCAGGGGCTGCGGGGAACGGAAATCCACCTGTACGCCCGACTGGTAGCGGTTGCCGACGTATTCGACGCGCTGACGCACGCACGTTGCTACAAGCCGGCATGGAGCATCGAAGCTTCGATTGCCAACCTGCAATCGCTGAAGGGAATCCATCTCGACCCGGCTCTGGTCGATCTGCTGGTTGACAACCTGGATCAGGCACTGGAAATCCTGCAACGCTACCCCGAATAGACACCGTGTGCCGACACACCGGGTAGCGCAAACGACAAGGCGGCCAGCACGGCCGCCCGGTTTTGTCCGCACCGCGCAAGATCAGTGGCCGCGCACCTCGCTTAGCGGTGTTTTTACGGCCTCGGCAACGTGCCTTGCCATCGCCTGCGCCTCGTCCGCACTGGCAAAATCGGTCAGGCGCACCCGCACCCGCCCTGCCAGCGGCAACAAACGCGCAGCGAATCCCTCGCGCCGCAGCTGATCGTACAGACCGAGCGCTTCACGCGTATTGGCAAACTCACCCAGCACCAGCTGCCAGCGGCCACCTGCCTGCTGCCCGCCCTGGCCGGCAGCGATTTCGGTTTCCGCCGCCCACTTGTTCAACTGATCGACACTGACACCACGCACGTCGCCGGCAGGCTGGTTGCGCTCGGCACGGACATAAGTCATGGTTTCGCTCAGATCGTAATTACGCTCGCCGTGCGTTAGCGCTGCCTGGCCCTCGATCAGGCAGAACATATCGGCGTCGGCGGTCGATTTGCCCCACACATCGGTACCACGGATACCGGCAGTGATGGTCGCTACACGTAAAGTCACGTCGCGTCTGGTCTGCAACCTGTTCAGCTGGCCGGTGGTAAAACGGAACGCCCCCTGCAGCACATCGAGCGCGGCACGAAACACGTCGCGTTGCTGCTCCAGCCCACCGATCTGCATCCGCGCCCGTTCACCGAGCTTGACCACGCTGCCGTCGGCCAGTTGCAAATAGACGCGCGCATTGCTGCCGGTGCGGATCACGTCGCCATTTTCCAGTTCGGCACCAAGCAGCAGCGGCTTCACAATCCGGCCGCGCTCCAGCCATGCCGGCATGACAATTCCTTCCACCTGTGCCTGCACCGCCCAACCGGCCTGCGAAAGCAGCGCAAAAACAAGCCCTACCGCCCACTTCTTCATTGTTACTCCCGATGGTTTCATACGGATGCCACCAAGTAACGAGACGCGAAGGAGTCACGCAGGCAGTGCTTTGGCACGACAAGTGGTGACGACACTGAGTCGTTGCTCTGTGAAACCCGTATCAGTTGTTGCACTGCGTTATAATCGACCCTTTCGCTATAGCAAGGATTTACCGCGCCATGCAAGAACAGTACTCCCCCGCGCAGGTGGAAAAAGCCGCGCAGGAAAAATGGCAAACCAAACAAGTATTTCGCGCTGTTGAAGACAGCAGCAAACCGAAATACTACTGTCTGTCGATGTTCCCCTACCCCTCGGGCAAGCTGCACATGGGCCATGTGCGCAACTACACCATCGGGGATGTGCTGTCGCGCTTTTATCGTCTGAATGGTTACAACGTGATGCAGCCAATGGGCTGGGACGCATTCGGCCTGCCGGCAGAAAACGCCGCGATGAAAAACAACGTCGCGCCGGCTGCCTGGACTTACGACAACATCGCCTACATGACGCAACAGCTGAAATCGCTGGGCCTGGCGATCGACTGGGAGCGTGAAGTCACCACCTGCAAGCCGGATTACTACCGCTGGGAGCAGTGGCTGTTCACCAAGCTGTTTGAAAAAGGCGTGATCTACAAGAAAAACGGCGTGGTCAACTGGGACCCGGTGGATCAGACCGTGCTCGCCAACGAGCAGGTGATCGACGGTCGCGGCTGGCGCTCTGGCGCAGTGGTGGAAAAGCGCGAAATTCCGATGTATTACTTCCGCATCACCGCTTACGCCGACGAGCTACTGAGCTCGCTCGACAACCTGCCCGGCTGGCCAGAGCAGGTGAAAACCATGCAGCGCAACTGGATCGGCAAGAGCTTCGGTGCTGAAATCGTGTTCGACTACGATATCGATTCGATTGGCGCAGCCGGCCAACTGAAGGTCTACACCACCCGTCCGGATACCTTGATGGGCGCCACTTACGTCGCTGTCGCCGCAGAACACCCGCTAGCTACCCGCGCCGCCGAGAAAAACCCGGCACTGGCAGCGTTCATCGCCGAATGCAAAGCCGGCTCGGTGGCCGAAGCCGACGTGGCAACCATGGAAAAGAAAGGCATGCCAACCAGCGAATTTGTCATCCACCCGCTGACCGGCGCCAAACTGCCGGTGTGGGTCGCCAACTACGTATTGTGGGGCTACGGCGAAGGCGCGGTGATGGCGGTGCCGGCACACGACGAACGCGATTTCGAGTTCGCCAACAAATACCAGCTGCCGATCAAACAGGTTTACGCCCCGGCAAGCGGCGACAACGATTTCGACAGCCAGCAATGGCGCGACTGGTATGCCGCCAAGGATGACAGCATCAGCAGCGTCAACTGCGGCAAATACGATGGCAAAGGCTTCACCGCCGCCTTCGACGCGATTGTTGCCGATCTGGAAGCCAATGGCCACGGCACGCGCCGCACCCAGTTCCGCCTGCGCGACTGGGGTATTTCGCGCCAGCGTTACTGGGGTTGTCCGATTCCGATCATCCACTGCGCCTGCTGTGGCGACGTGCCGGTGCCGGCCGAGCAATTGCCGGTGGTATTGCCGGAAAACGTGGTGCCGGACGGCGCCGGTTCGCCACTGGCAAAAATGCCGGAATTCTACGAAACCACCTGTCCGAAATGTGGCGGCGCCGCCAAGCGCGAAACCGACACCATGGATACCTTCGTCGAATCGAGCTGGTATTTCGCCCGCTATGCCTCGCCGAAGTTCGACGGCGGCATGGTCGACAAGGCTGCGGCCAACTACTGGCTGCCGGTGGATCAGTATATCGGCGGTATCGAACACGCGATTCTGCACCTGCTATACGCACGTTTCTTCAACAAGCTGATGCGCGACGAAGGCCTGCTCAGCCACGACGAACCGTTTACCAACCTGCTGACGCAGGGCATGGT
>CALMFQ010000242.1 GCA_937863215.1 uncultured Pseudomonadota bacterium | reverse complement strand
CACATGGCAAAAGTCCGGCCAGACAGATTCTCGCCAAAGCGCGCCAACACCTTGTCCACCAGCACCGACTTCTGCGCCTCGTTGGCGGCCTCGACCGCTTCCAGCACACGCAGTTTCAGCCCCGCCTCGTCGCCGGTACGCTGCAGCGCCTGCACATCCTTGGGGAAGCACGAACCGCCGTAGCCCACGCCCGGATACAGGAAGTGGAAACCGATGCGCGGGTCGGAACCGATCCCCTGGCGCACCAGCTCAATATCCGCCCCCAGCCGCTCGGCCAGATTCGCCAGCTCGTTCATGAACGAAATGCGCGTCGCCAGCATCGCATTGGCAGCGTATTTGGTCAGCTCTGCCGAACGCACATCCATGCAGATGATCCGCTCGTGATTGCGCTGGAACGGCGCATACAGGCTGCGCATCAAATCCTTGGCGGTATTGTCGTCGGTACCGACCACAATCCGGTCCGGGCGCATGAAATCCTCGATTGCCGCGCCTTCCTTGAGGAATTCCGGGTTCGACACCACGCTGAAGCTGGTGCTCACACCACGCGCCGCCAGCTCCTCGCTGATCGCCGCCTTCACCTTGTCGGCAGTTCCCACTGGCACCGTCGACTTGTCAACGACAACCTTGTATTCGTTCATATGGCGGCCGATATTGCGCGCCGCCGCCACCACATATTGCAGATCGGCCGAACCATCTTCATCCGGCGGCGTGCCCACCGCAATGAACTGGATCGTGCCATGCGCCACCGCCTCTTCGACATTGGTGGTAAACGTCAGCCGCCCCGCCGCCGCATTGCGCTTGACCATATCCTCCAGCCCCGGCTCATAGATCGGAATCCCACCGTCCTTGAGCATATTGATCTTGCGCTCATCCAGATCCAGACACAGCACATCATTGCCGACCTCGGCCAGACAAGTGCCGGTTACCAGGCCAACGTAGCCGGTGCCAATAATCGTGATTTTCATTCAACCCCCTGAAAGTAAGCCTGAGTGTTCGGGTGTACCTTTGCCGAAGACAGCAGATCAGCCACACCCCACCACTCAAGAGCCGCATGCTGATCATCTGCCGGCATGCAAACAAAATCTGCGGGCACCTCTATTCGATGTGCCAACACTACATAATGCGTAGAAACGCCCTCTACCCCGGCAAAATTATCTGGATAAAAATGCTCATAAACCCCCAGCCAGCGCTGGGGAAAAACGCTCAAGTCTACACCCAACTCACGTAACGAAATACGCTGCAACGCACCAGCCAGAGATTCATCCTTATTGATTCTGCCTCCCGGCACAAACCAGTAGCCCTGCGCCGGGCGATTATTGCGCTGCCCCAACAAAGTGCTGCCATCCGGCCTGACTAACACCAGATCAAT
>CALMFQ010000241.1 GCA_937863215.1 uncultured Pseudomonadota bacterium | reverse complement strand
TGCAACACTACCACCCGATGTAATTGCTTTTCGCCATCAGCGGGCGTGCACTTTGTCGCTGCCGTCTTGCCGTACTCATCGTGCTGTCCCACAGGGACTTCCGTTGGTCGCCTGCGACGGCGCTTCGCGTTCACGCCCACTGCTGGCGAAAATCCTCCGAGTCTATTTTGGGGCTGCAAACCCGAGGCCCGATCTGGCGCCTGTAGGTCGGACTTCAGTCCGACGCGGCGCAAAAAAATGCCTGCTGCGCTGGGCTGGTGTCCGATCTGCATTGTCGGCCTCGACGGCTGTAGCGCTTGTCAAACTTGTAAACGGTACAAACCCCATGAGCAACTTCTACCAGAATCTACCGCCCGAGCTGAGCATCGAACTGCAGCAATTGGCGAAATTGATGTACGACACCCGTGAAGCGCGCAGCGGGCTGCTGGCTCACTATGGCGTGGATGACGAAGCGGCGCTGCTGGCGCGCATCGGCGCCGGCGAGCTGCCATCGCTGCCGGCGTACGACGATTACCTGTCGGCACGCCTGCTGGACCAGACCTCGCTGGCTGCGCGCGCGCGCATGGCGCAACTGGCCGGCCAGCCGCTCGCCGAAGTCCCCGAACCATTGCACCTGCCGCTGGCCGAGCTGGCGCAGCAACATTTTGCCGACCAGCTCGACAGCGCCCCGCTGCTGCTGCAGAACGCACTGCAGCTGGTGCTGGACAACGGCGTGGAAATGGAGATCCGCTACGCCGACGCCGACCACTACGCGCTGAGCTGGAGCTGGGGCGAAGGCGTATTGCGCATCGACACCGCGCCGGGCGAGCAGGCCAGCCGCCTGGTGCGCGACGATGGCTCGGCGCACGCCGACACACTGACTACGCCGGGCGGCGAGCCGTGGGCAAATTTGCAGGCGGTGTTGGCGGCGGTGTTGGCTGATCCGTTGCTGGGTCAGGAGTAGTTCATTTCGCTTGCCTTCGCTTTGCTTCAACCGCTGTTCTTGGTTGGGGGAAACGCACAATAAAAACGGAAAGCCGCAATTTCATCGCAAAGGGCGAGTTGCTTTGGTTAAAACGTGACAGAACCGAGGTTTGGATTGTTGCCCGGATAGGAGCGCCCTATCCAGTCGAGCGCCGGTTACAGCGCGACCCGCGACAATCTGCGGTTCTTCAGCCATCATCTGTTGTCGCGCTGAAATGGCTGCGGCATTTGCAACGAACATTGGAGATAAAAAATGGCAACAACCGTCAACCTGGGCGGCAATCCGGTTCCCGTCAACGGCGATTTTCCGCAGGCAGGCCAGACTGCGCCGGCGTTTTCGCTGGTCAATCCGGAGCTGGCCGATATTACGCTGGCCAGCCTGGGCAGCAAGCGCAAGATTCTGAATATTTTCCCCAGCATCGATACGCCGACCTGCGCGACTTCGACGCGCAAGTTCAACGCCGCTGCATCCGGGCTGGCAAATACCGTGGTGCTGTGCATTTCGGCCGACCTGCCGTTTGCGCAGAAGCGCTTCTGCGGTGCCGAGGGGCTGGAGAATGTGCTGACGCTATCGACGATGCGCAGCCGCGGTTTCATGCGCGATTACGGCGTGGAAATCGGTGCCGGCCCGCTGCAGGGTGTGACTGCGCGCGCGGTGGTGGTGCTGGATGAGCAGAATCGCGTGCTGCATTCGCAACTGGTCGGCGAGATCAAGGATGAGCCGGATTACGATGCGGCGCTGGCGGTATTGCAATAAACGCCCGGCTTGGTCTGAATAACGGGTCGGCCTGTGCCGGCCCGTTATTTTTGGCGCGCTGGCAATGTGCACTGCATCGGCCCTTTGCCTGTTTCTGGAGCGCGTTCAAGCTGGATGTCGTTGTCAAGTGATTGATTGTAAATCGATATGCATGATTGCGCTGTCTGGCGCGCTATTTGCTGGGGATAGTACTGAATCCCGTCGTTACTTCTTGCCGATGGCGGGGAATTCAGCCTGCAAAGGAGTGCAAAATGGACTGGGCCGATCTGATCTTCATTCTGCTGGCAGCGCTGCTGACAATCGTTGCGGCGACACTCTGGCAGCAGCGTCGCTTGCAGCTGCAGCAGCGGCACCTGGACGGCCTGCGCTGGTGCGGCACCTTGCTGGAGCTGGTATTGCGCATGCAGCAGCATCGCGGCATGGCATCGGCGTTGCTGGCCGGCGATCCGGGATTCCGCACCGGTCTGGCGGGCAAGCGGCGCGAGGTCGAGGTGCTGCTGCTGGCGCTGCAGGCCTTGCCCGCCGACAGCGACGCCAGCATCCGCCGGGTTGCCGAACATGAGCTGCCGGAGCTGAAACTGCGCTGGGATCAGTTGTGCCGCGAGCTGGACGGGCTGACTGCATGCAACAGCATGACACGCCACAGCGCGATCATCGGCACGCTGCTGGCCTGGCTGCGCGGTATCGGTGAGTCTTGCCTGAATGTGCGAGCCATGGCCGGCGCGGGCCGTCTGGATTTCATCGTGCCGGTTTTCGTCGAACGCCTGCCGGCGCTGAGCGAGGCGCTGGGGCAGATTCGTGCGCTCGGTTCGGCGGTGGCTGCCGCCGGCAAACTGGAGCCGGCGCAACGGGTGCAGCTGAGCTTCCTGATTCATCGCATCAACGAACTGCTGGGGCGCAGCGAATCGGCGCTGCAGCACGCCGGCCTGCAGCGGAATGCCGAAGTGGAACGCAGCTTCGCCACGGTGCGCGAGAGGGTGCAAGAGCTGTTGGACATGGTCTGCAGCGACCTGCTGGAGCCGCATCGGCTCAAGATCGCGCCAGCGCAGTATTACGCCACCGCCAGCCAGGCCATCGACGCCATTTTTGTGCTGGCCAGCCTGCTGCGGCGGCGCATGCACAGCGATAGTATCGGCGCGGCGGCCGACTCCCGCCACGATCATCGGGTCGGTACGCCGCTGGTACGCTGAGAGGCTGTTCACGATCTGTCGCGGG
>CALMFQ010000240.1 GCA_937863215.1 uncultured Pseudomonadota bacterium | reverse complement strand
AGCACCGCGTGTTTGCCGACGGCGCACGGGTGCTCGACCTGGGTTGCGGCCGCGGGCTGCTCGCCGCGTGGTTGCTGGCCGCCGAGCGGATGGCGGCGCAGGGTCGCTGGGATGCGCCGCTGACGCCGCCCAAGGCGTTGCAATTCCGCGGCGTGGAGCTGGTGGCGCGCGAAGTGCGCTGCGGCAATGCCGTGCTGCAGCCGCTGTACGGCGATCGCGTCGCGTTCGACGCCGGCGACATGCGCAGCGCCGATCTGGGCGCGATTGACGTCGTCGCCATGCTCGATGTGCTGCACTATATTCCGCATGCCGAGCAGGAGCTGCTGCTCGATCGCGTGCGTGCCGCGCTCGGTAGCGGCGGTCTGCTGCTGACCCGTGTCAACGATGCCTCGGGCGGCTGGCGTTTTCGTTTCAGCCAGTGGATCGACCGCCGCATCGCCGCGCTGCAGGGCCACCGTTTTGCCCGCACCTGGTGCCGCCCGCTGAGCGAGTGGCGGCTCGCGTTCGAATCCCGGGGGTTTGTTGTCGAAGCGCTGCCGATGAGCAGCGGCACCCCGTTTGCCAATGTAATGCTGATTTGCCGTGTGAAGTGATGCAAGCTCTCTGTCTGACTGCCTATACCCTGACCAGTGCACTCGGCACCGGTCTCGCCCCGCATCTGGATGCCCTGCGCAGCAAGCGCAGCGGTATCGTGCGCAAGTTGTGGGAAACGCTGGAACAACCGATGTGCATCGGCGAAGTGGCCGGTGTCGATGAACTGCCGGTGCGTGCCGATCTGCAGCGCTACGATTGCCGCAACAACCGGCTGGCACAGCTCGGGCTGGAGCAGGATGGCTTTGCCGACGCCGCGCGCGCGGCAATTGCGCGTTATGGTGTGGAACGTATCGGTGTATTCATGGGCACCAGCACTTCCGGCATTCTCAGCTCGGAAGTTGCGTACCGGCATCGCGATGCGGTTACCGGCCAGCTGTCGGCCGGCCATTATTATCGCGAAACCCACAACGCCTATTCGGTGGCCGACTTCGTCCGCAGTTATCTGCATATCGAAGGCCCGGCGACCGTGGTCTCGACCGCCTGTTCGTCGAGCGCCAAGGTGTTTGCCACCGCGCAGCGCATGATCCAGCTCGGCCTGATCGACGCAGCGGTGGTCGGCGGCGTCGATTCGCTGTGCCTGACCACGCTGTACGGCTTCAGCTCGCTGCAACTGGTGTCGCCGAACCCGTGCAAGCCGTTCGATGCGCAGCGCGACGGCATCTCGGCCGGCGAAGGCGCAGCATTTGTGCTGCTGGAGCGGGTGGCCGAGCCGCACGCCGGCGCCATCCTGTTGAGCGGCATCGGCGAGAGCAGCGACGCCTATCACATGTCCAGTCCGCATCCGCAAGGGCTGGGGGCGCGCATGGCGATGGCGGCAGCACTGGCCAGCGCCGGCCTGCAGCCACAGGATATCGATTACATCAATCTGCACGGCACGGCGACGCCGAGCAACGATTCGGCCGAAGACGCCGCCGTCACCGCCTTGTTCGGCTGTGCCACTCCGTGCAGTTCGACCAAGGGCTATACCGGCCACACGCTTGGCGCAGCCGGCGGTGTCGAGGCGGTGATCTGCGCACTGGCGTTGCGCGAAGGGCTGCTACCCGGCGGCGTCGGCACCGAAACGCTCGATCCGCAGCTGCGCTGCAATTATCGGTTCGATACGCAGCAGCAGCCGCTGCTGCATGTATTGAGCAACTCCTTTGGTTTTGGCGGCAGCAACTGCAGCCTGGTTTTCTCGCGGGTGACAGCATGAGTGGCTGCCGGATTCATCTCGAAGGTATCGGCCTGCTCGGCCCGGCGCTGGTCAACTGGCAGGATGCCGGCGCGGTATTGCGCGGCGAAGCGGCTTTCCAGCCGGTGCCGGTCAAGTTGCCGCCACCGGAAATGCTGCCGCCGGCGGAACGGCGCCGCTCCGGCGATGCGATCAAGCTGTCGATGGCGGTGGGACTGGCAGCGGTGCGCCATGCCGGGGCCGATGCGGCGGCGCTGGCGAATGTGTTTTCGTCCACCGGCGGCGATTGCGACAACTGCCATAACATTCTCGATGCGCTGGCATCGGCAGACCGGCTGATTTCGCCGACGCGTTTCCACAACTCGGTGC
>CALMFQ010000239.1 GCA_937863215.1 uncultured Pseudomonadota bacterium | reverse complement strand
GCCCAGCCCCTGATCGCTGTAGACGAACACCCGCTTGCCGGGCTCCAGCTGCCCGCCCCAGCGCGGCTCTGCCAGCTGCGGCTGGACGCTGAGAGCGGGGTCGAGCCGCCATTCGAATGCCGGCCATGCGGCCAGATAATCGCCCGCAGCCAGCATTGACAAGGCCAGTTGCTGGTGCGCCTGCAACAATTGCGGATCGCACTGCAGTGCGCGGCGATAGGCGTCGATTGCCAGCGGGTACTGCCCCAGCTGGCGGTAAGCCTCGCCCAGATTGAAATGCACCAGTGCGTTGTCCGGCTTCAGTTCGGCTACGCGCGACAGGGCGGTAATAGCGGCGTTGACTTCGCCGAGGTCCAGACACGCCAGTGCGGCGCGCTCCAGCAGTTCGAGCGCATCCGGCTGCAGCTGCGAAGCGACGCCCAGCATGCCGATGGCCTCGTCGAGACGGCCGGCAGCACGGTAGAGCTCGCCGAGATTGCTGGCATAACGCGGGTTGTCCGGCGCCTTCTGATGGCAATATTCCAGCGCCTGAATCGCATGGGCAACCTCGCCGAGCTGAAAATAGGCCAGCCCGAACACCTCCAGTGCATCCAGATTGTGCGGCTCCTGGTCAAGCGCCGCGGTGGCGTTGTCTATCGTGTCCTGCCAGCGGCGCTCGTTATAGGCGGCGATAGCGGCATCGAACGCTCGGGTCATATCCAATCCTCTGTGTATTGCGCCGAGATCATTCCTCGGGCGGCGGCGCGCTGGGGAACAGCACCTCGCTGAAGCCGAACTGGCTCATGTCCGCCATGCGCATTGGGTATAGCACACCCCACAGGTGGTCGCATTCATGCTGCACCACGCGGGCGTGAAAGCCGCTGACGCTGCGGTCGATGGCGTTGCCGTACTGGTCGAAGCCCTGATAGTGCAGCTTCTGCGCGCGTGGCACCAACCCGCGCAGGCCGGGCAGCGACAGGCACCCTTCCCAGGCCGATTCGACTGCATCGTCCAGCACCGTCAGCAGCGGATTGATCAGCACGGTGCAGGGAACATGATCGGCGTCCGGATAACGCGGGTTGGGGATAAACTCCTTACTGCCGAAAATCACCACCTGCTGGCCAACACCGATCTGCGGTGCGGCGAGGCCGGCGCCGTTGAGCGCGGCCATGGTGTCCTGCATGTCCTGGATCAACGCATGCAGTGCCGGGGTATCGAATTCCAGCACCGGCTCGGCTGGCTGCAACAGGCGCGGGTCGCCCATTTTCAGCACCGGCCTAATCGCCATTGGTTTCGACCACCGATTCGAGAATCGTGCGTACCCGGTGCATGGCGTCGTCCAGCACTACGCCGACATTGTCGATATCGACACTCCGGCGGCTTTCTCCACGTCCGGCAGCGTGGTTGGCGACCACTGCCAGGGTGGCGTAGGAAATGCCCTGTTCGCGAGCCAGCGCCGCTTCCGGCATGCCGGTCATGCCCACCAGATCGCAGCCGTCGCGCTCCATGCGGTTGATTTCCGCTGCGGTTTCCAGTCTAGGCCCCTGGGTAGCGCCGTAAACACCGCCGTCAAACAACGCGATCTTGGCGGCCTTGGCCGCTTTCAGCACCAGCTTGCGCAATTTCGGGCAATACGGCTCGGTAAAATCGACGTGGGTAACCGGATTCTCCCCGCCTTCGAAAAAGGTGAACTTGCGGCCGTAGGTGTAATCGATGATCTGGTTTGCCAGCACCAGCGTTCCGGGGCCGAACTCGTCACGAATGCCGCCGACCGACGCAACCGCGACGATACGGGTGACATTCTGCGACGCCAGCGCCCAGATATTGGCGCGGTAGTTGATTTCGTGCGGCGGGATGGTGTGGCCGTAGCCGTGGCGCGCCAGGAACACTACATTGTGATCCTTGATCCGGCCAAAAGTCAGCGCGCCAGAGGGCTCGCCGTACGGGGTGCGGATCACCTGCCGGTGGGTGATTTCCAGATTGGCGAGTTGGGTCATGCCCGTACCGCCGATGATTGCCAGCATATTCTCTCCTCATTCCGAAGCTTGCCGCGCAGCACGGCAATCGCGCCAGCGGCGCCTTGCTTCATTATCGGAAAGAAATTCAGGCCGCGCCAGTATTGACGCGGCCTGCAGCCTCAAATCCAGCGATTTGCGGGCGCAACGCCCGCTACGACAAATGCTTATTTCAAATTCTGGCAGAAGGTTTTCATATACTCGGCGAATTCGCTGCCTACCTCCGGATGCTTCAGGCCATACGCCAGCGTGGCTTTCAGGTAGCCAAGCTTGGAGCCGCAATCGTAACGCACGCCATCGAATTCCTGCGCAAACACCGCCTCGTATTTAAGCAACGCGGCAATGCCATCGGTCAGCTGGATTTCGCCGCCGGCGCCCGGCTGCACATTCAGCAGCATGTCGAAAATACGCGGCGTAAGGATGTAACGGCCAACCACGCCCAATGTCGACGGCGCCACTTCCGGCTTCGGCTTCTCGACAATCGATTCGACGCGGTGGAAACGCTCGGCTTCCGGGCCAGCCTTGACGATGCCATAGGAGCCGGTTTCTTCGCGCGCCACGTTCTGCACGCCGAGGATCGAGCAATGGGTACGGTCGAACTGGTTGACCATCTGCCGCATTACCGAGGTCGGCGCATCGACCAGATCGTCGGCCAGGATCACCGCGAACGGCTCGTTGCCGACCACCGGCTCGGCGCACAGCACCGCGTGGCCGAGACCGAGCGCCTCGGTCTGGCGGATGTAGATGCAGGTCACGTTCTTGGGAATGATTTTCTGCACCAGCTCCAGCATCTTGTGCTTGTTGCGCGCTTCCAGCTCGGTTTCCAGCTCGTAGGCCTTGTCGAAATGGTCCTCGATCGAGCGCTTGTTGCGGCCGGTAATGAAGATCAGATCGGTGATGCCGGCTTCGATGGCCTCTTCCACGGCGTACTGGATCAGCGGCTTGTCAACCACCGGCATCATTTCCTTCGGGCTGGCCTTGGTGGCGGGGAGAAAACGGGTGCCCATGCCGGCAACCGGGAACACGGCCTTACGAACTTTTTGCATGCTTTTTCCTGAAATACATGGGCACTGAAACGGCGCCCGATATCAACAATCAATCCTGCAACAGGCGCAGCAACTGCTCTTCGTCGAGGATCGCGATCCCCAGCTCCTGCGCCTTGGTCAGTTTGCTGCCGGCCTCAGCGCCGGCCACCACATAGTCGGTCTTCTTCGACACACTGCCGGCCACCTTGCCGCCCGCTGCCTCGATTCTTGCCTTGGCATCGTCGCGGCTCAGGCTTGGCAGTGTGCCGGTCAGCACAAAGGTTTTGCCGGCCAGTTTCGCATCCGCAGATGACAACACTTCGATTGCCGGCCAATGCACGCCGGCGGCGCGCAGTTGCCCGATCACCTCGACATTGTGCGGCTCGGCGAAAAAATCGCACAGGCTCTGTGCCACCACCGGGCCAACGTCGGGTACCGCCAGCAGCTGTTCGGTGCTGGCGTGGATCAGCGCATCGATAGTGCCGAAATGGCGTGCCAGATCCTTGGCCGTCGATTCGCCGACATTGCGGATGCCGAGCGCGTAAACGAAGCGCGGCAAGGTCGTGTGCTTGCTGGCCTCGATTGCCGCCAGCAGGTTGCCGGCCGACTTTTCCGCCATGCGCGCCAGCCCCGCCAGCCTGGCCAGATCCAGCCGGTACAGGTCGGCCGGGGTGTGCACGATGCCGGCATCGACCATCTGCTCGATCAGCTTGTCGCCCAGCCCGTCGATATCCATCGCCTTGCGGCTGGCAAAATGCCACAGCGCCTGCTTGCGCTGCGCCGAACAGAACAGGCCACCGCTACAGCGCGATACCGCCTCGCCCTCTTCCTTCACCACGTGCGAACCGCACACCGGGCAAGTTGTAGGCAGCTCGAACGGCGCGAATTCCGGCTCTTGCGCCGCATCGAACAGATCCTTGCCCGGCACGGTGCGAAACGGCCGGCGTTCCGGCAGGATGCGTACCACTTCCGGGATCACATCACCGGCACGCCGCACCACTACCGTATCGCCCACCCGCACGTCCTTGCGGCGGATTTCGTCTTCGTTATGCAAGGTGGCGTTGGTCACCGTCACACCGCCGACAAATACCGGCGCCAGCCGCGCCACCGGCGTCAATGCGCCGGTGCGGCCAACCTGGATGTCAATCGCCTCGACCGTGGTCACCGCCTCTTCGGCCGGGTATTTGTGCGCAATCGCAAACCGCGGCGCACGCGAAACGAAACCCAACTCCTGCTGCGCCGCCAGCGAATTGACCTTGTACACCACACCATCGATATCAAATGGCAGTGCCGGACGTTTGGCGCCAATCGCGGCGTAATAGTCGAGCAAGCCCTGCACGCCGCTTACGACAGCGCGCAAATCGCACAGCGGCAGGTGCAGCCCGCCAAGCCAGTCCATCAACTCGGCCTGACTGCGCAGCGCCGGGCCGCCTTCGATCGCGCCGACGTTGTAGGCAAAAAACGTCAACCGGCGGCTGGCGGTAATGCGCGAATCGAGCTGGCGCAGGCTACCGGCAGCGGCATTACGCGGATTGGCGAAACGCTTGTCGCCCCTGGCATCCTGCTGCTGGTTCAGGCGTTCGAAATCGGCACGCAGCATCAGCACCTCGCCACGGATTTCGACCAACGCTGGAATCGCCGCACCGGCCAGTTTCAGCGGAATATTGCGCACGGTGCGGATATTGGCGGTGACATCCTCGCCGCTATAACCGTCGCCGCGGGTCGCCGCCTGCGTCAAGATGCCATCGATATAGGTCAGGCTGATCGCCAGGCCGTCGAATTTCGGCCCGACCTCGTACTCGACCGCATCGCCGGCAACGACCTCGCGCACGCGACGGTCGAACGCCGTCACATCCTCGGCTGCGAACGCGTTGTTCAACGACAGCATCGGCGTGCGATGCGTAACCGGCAGAAACTCGGGTAACGGCGCGCCACCGACGCGCTGGGTCGGCGAATCTGCGCTCAGTAGTTCGGGATATTGCGCCTCCAGCTGCTGCAATTCGCGGAATAACCAATCATATTCGGTATCCGAAATCTGCGGATCGTCGAGGACGTAATAGCGGTAATTGTGGAATTCAAGCTGCTCGCGCAGATCGGCTGCGCGAGCGACAACAGCTTCAGGCAACATCTTGGCGCCTCAACAGCGTGGGGTCAGGCGAATAAACGCAATGCAAGGCCGCTGCCCGGCTCGATGCCACGCAGCTGCATGCGGTTGTAGATATCGGTAAGCTGGCGCTTGATACTGCCGAGGCTTTGTTCATTCAACGGCCGGCGATTGTCATCGACCAGCTCGCCATCCACCGAATCGGCCAGATGGCGCGCCAGTGCGGCCACGCGGTCGAATACCGCAATACCGCCGGCGACGCGCGGCACATCGAACAGCAGCGTGACGGCGTTGACGCGCATCTGGCGGATGGTGGCCGACGAAAACGACTCCTGCCCCAGATTGCACAGCGAGAACAAGGTCTGCCCCTGCTCGTTGCGGTAATGAAACATGCCGTCCTCGGCCAGCTCCATGCCGGCAGCCTCGCACAGCGAGCGGATCTTGGTTGCCGGAAACGGTGTACCGTCGCGGCTGACGATGTTCAGGCCGATCAGCACATCGACCTCGGCGCAGAACGCATCCAGATCGCCGGCCGCCTGCAGCGCCGGCTGGCGTTGCGGCAATTCGAGATTGGCGCCGATATCGTCGGCCAGTGCGCGGGCGATGCGGATGAATTCGAGCATCTGGCTTTCGCCTATCGGCCCTTTGCGATCCGCCAGTTGCAGCCCGGCGCGAATCTGCGTGTAGCTCCCGGCAGCGCCCGGCGCAATCGCCTGCCAGCCTTCGCCTTCCAGCAGACCCATCCAGCGCACCGATTTGCCCAGCTGTGCCGCATCTTCAATCGCAACCAGCACCTTGTGTGCCGGCACCGGCTCGGTCGGCACGAAATCGGCAATGAAATCGACCACGCTGTCGAGCAGCGGATCGACGCGCGGCTCGGTCGCGGTCAGGCTCTTGCCAACGCCGGCAGTCACCGTCTGCTCGCGTGCAACCGGCGCGGCCGGCACGCCCAGACTCGGCTCCAGGCGCGGCTTGTCGCTACTGGCGCGGGCGGCGGTTTTCGGTTTCGGCTCCA
>CALMFQ010000238.1 GCA_937863215.1 uncultured Pseudomonadota bacterium | reverse complement strand
CTTGCCATCGAGCAGGCCACGTAATTGGTGCAGGGTAGTCATGGCAAGGGTATCTCCAGGTCCAGGTGGCTGAGCAGCGTGCCATCGGCCGCAATATGTTCGATCCCGACCAGCTTGCCCCGGCTAATCTGACCACGCAGGCTGTCCTGTACGTCAATCAATTGCCCGAGGCGCAGGTCGCCCTGAAACGTGGTGGTCAGCCGCAGCTTGCGCACCGGGTGGGCGGCATCGATTTCGGCACGGCCACGGCTCAGCGCCGCCGGCACGCTGCCCAGCAGCGGGTCGACGATGTCGCTGCCGGGGCGGTCACCCGCAGCGCGCTGGGCGACGATATCGATCATGGTGGTCAACTTTCGTTGCTGTTGCCGAGAATGAACACGGTGATCGCAAAATTGCTGCTGCCGCCGGAGGTTTTGGGGGCCTTGATGCCCCAGGACTGGGCCTGAGCGGTGTATTTGACCCGTGCGGCGGCAACCCCGGCACGTTCTGCCTGCAAGCTCATCTGATCGCTACCCAGCTTGACCTGGCCCAGACTGTTGCCAAACCAGCTGATGGCCGGTGTGCTGCTGGCCGGTTTGCCCAGTTTGGTCTCCCGGCTATTGGCAAAGCTGAGCATTTCGTCCTGCGGCACGCTGACAGCGCTGCCACGCAGTAACTGGCCATCGGATAGCTGCGGCGGGGCGTAACTGACGCCCGGGCCGGCATACACCAGCAGCCACACGACGTCTTCCGGCTGAAACTGACTACGCCCGCCGTTCAGCCCATCCGGGCGGCTGTCGACTTCGGCGCTGAGATAACCTTGCGCCGCTGCGTTATCGCCAAACTGGATGGTGATGGTGGTGGTGACCTGACTCATGGGGATGCCTTTTGGTAAGCACGTTTATTCCAGCAGCAAGAACTGAATGGTATCCGGCTGCTCATGCCGGATGCGGAACTCGATGGCGCGGGTGAGATAGCGGACCCGCGCCAGACTGTAGCCACCGCCGTCGGCCTGCATGTTGCCGCTGCCCGCATTGATCGTGACCGGGCCCAGATCGGCGTAATGCCAATCCAGCGACAACAAGCGCACGATCGGGTAGCTGCAACTGGCCTGGCCTGCCCTGAACTCGATCAGCTCCGATTCTTCGCGTTCAACCACCCCCTGCGGCTGGATCTGTACCCGGGCATCGCCGCTGTGAGCCAAGCTGACATCGCGCCAAGGGGCGGGTACCACCCGCAGAGTGCCGGCCAGCGGGTCGGATGGATCGGCAACGAACACCAGTTGATCCTGTCCTGCGGTTTGTTGGCCATCGTTGATGCGTAGCCGATTGCTGCCGGCGCGTAATTCGTCGGCCTCACTCAGCTCG
>CALMFQ010000237.1 GCA_937863215.1 uncultured Pseudomonadota bacterium | reverse complement strand
GCCAAATGCCATCCAGCCAAGTGCCGCCCTGCCAAGTGCCATCCAACCAGATGCCATCCCGCCAAATGCCGCCCTGCCAGATGCCGCTCATCCAAGTGCCGCCCCACCAAAGGCCATCCTGCCAAGTGCCGCCCTGCCAGATGCCGCTCATCCAAGTGCCGCCCAACCAGTACACCACCCCATCCCGGATCTCCACATCAGCATCAGTCGTATTAGCTTCCAGCAACCAAGCCGGACAATCTTTGAGTTCGGATATTTTCATGTATTGAGTTAAAATGATTTCGTTAGTGCGACTTTCAGCGCTCATCAGCCCTGACCGTTTTACCGGTCGGGTGGGCGGCCCGTTCGCTGATACCAATTCCAGATATGCCGATGTACTCAGCGCCGGTCTGATTGTCGTGAATCACATAAATGCCGCGGCAGTTGCCGTAGGCCAGACTATCACCAAATACACCAATACGTTCGACCACGATCCGGAAGTTCTGGCTCGTCACCTGCAGGTCCGTGTCGATTTTGGGGTGCACCATCTCGATGACTAAAGCCAGGACGAGGATGACGAACGCGAGACTGATCAGGATGGATAATTTACTCATGGGATAATATTCGGACGTTTATTCGTCGTCGGCTCCCATCAGCGCATTACCTTGAGCCCCGAGTACGATGGAGGTGCCGTCCGATGCCCTGGATACCTCGACGTAAGACCCGGCTGGCAATTTTGCCACTTCGTCGGCTCCCATCAGCGCCACCATCAGCGCATTACCTTGATCCCTGAGTACGATGGAGGTGCCGGGCGGCATGGACTCGATGTGGTCGACCGTGATGGTCAATCTGGACAGCCCCAGCGCGTGCAGCATCAGCGCTGCAATTGCGTGCCATTCGTAGGCAATCGGCGGCGGGCCGGATGCTGGGAGTACTTTATTGGGCATGATTCGCGCCGGGTAGGACTTGCAGTTTGCCGATGATGTCCTGCGTCGCCTGATCGACCAGCACCTTAATACGATCCCGTTTCCACGCGATAGCCAATTTGAGTAGCTCAGCATTAAGCGCCACGCTGTTTTCCATCGGGAACGCTGACAACCAGCACCCGGGTGCGTTACCGGGATGGTAGGCAACTGGAGCATTACGTGTCAGACGTGTCCGCCCGGCTTTGTGGTCAGAAAACCACTGGTGGATTAAATCCTCGAAGGAACCCCATTCCTGCTCAGCCTGTTGGGTGGCCTGGTCGATGAGGTAGCGTTGCAGGGTATTGAGCTCTGGCGGAATCATGCCCGCATCAGGCTGGCTTGTTTGTTCTGACATGTTTTGATTTGTTTGGTTGTTTGTTTTTGACCCATCGGTACGCAGTGTTTACCCGTCTGGTAAACTGCCCCTTCCGGAGACGAAGCTCCTGTTTGACCGGAACAGCAGTGCAGGCATCGAGATCAATGATCTCTCCTTCCTTGTATCCCTTG
>CALMFQ010000236.1 GCA_937863215.1 uncultured Pseudomonadota bacterium | reverse complement strand
CTGTTCTCGCGCGTCAACAACGAAAACAACAAGACCGAGATCGTCCTGCTGATCACACCGCGCATCGTCCGTACGCTGGCGCTGCCGCAGGCGTCGGACAGCGAATTCATGTCCGGCACCGAAGGCGATATCTCGACCACGCCGCTGCGGCTGAAACCGTCGGCAGCGGTAGACCTGCGCGCGCCGGTTGGCGGTGCGGAAATGCCGGCACCGGCGTACGACTCGCAGCCGCAAATGGATCAGCAGTTGCCGCAGCCGGGTGCACAGCCGTTCGTATCGTCGCGCGGCGCACCGACACCGGCTGCCGCGCCGGGCGGAGCGCCGCTGAAGGTGTCGCTGAGTACGCCACCCAAGGCGCGCGTCGGCCAGGAATTCAGCGTCAACGTCACTGCCGATATCGACACGCCGGCGTCGGCACTGGCCACCGATGTGATTTTCAATCCGGCGTATCTGGAAATGACCGGCGCGCGCGCCGGCGATCTGGCGCGCAATGCGCAGTTCAGCAGCCAGAACAACCCCGGCCGGGTGGCGCTGATGGCGCAGAAACAGGACGGTATGCGCGGCCACGGCACGTTTGCCACCATCGGCTTCCGCGTACGGGAAAAAACTTCGTTGCCGCTGTGGATCGGCATCGGCCAGCTGCAGGCGAGCAATACGCAGGGAACCGAAATGCCGGTGGCCGCGTCCGAACCGAAAAGCCTGGAAATCGAATGATGCCCACCGTGCGGCGCAACGGCTTTACCCTGATCGAGATCATGGTCGCGCTGGCGATCCTCGGCATCATCGCCGCAATCGCCTTGCCGATGGTGCAGATCAACGCCCAGCGCGCCCGCGAAGCGGAGCTGCGCCAGGCGTTGCGCGACATCCGCGGTGCCATCGATGCCTACAAGCAGGCCAGCGACGAAGGCCGCATCGCCAAACCGGCCGACGCCAGCGGCTATCCGCCCAAGCTGGACGAGCTGGCCAAGGGCGTGGAAGACCAGAAATCGCCGAGCAAGCAGAAAATCTACTTCCTGCGCCGCCTGCCACGCGACCCGATGGCGCCCGACAGCCTCGGCAATGCCGAAACCTGGGGCGAGCGCAGTTACAAGAGCACGCCGGAAGAGCCGAAGCCGGGTGACGACGTTTACGACGTATTCTCGCGTTCGCCCAAAAAGGGGCTGAACGGCATCCCCTACCGGGAATGGTGACATGAGACCGACACGCCCATCCGGCTTCACGCTGATCGAACTGCTGGTGGTGATGGCAATCGTCGCCACGCTGCTGACTCTGGTCGCACCGCGCTTCATGGGCAGCATCGATCGCGCCAAGGAAACCGCGCTGCAGGAGAACCTGAATACGCTGCGCCAGAGCATCGACAAATATTACGGCGACACCAACAGCTATCCGGCTACGCTGCAGACGCTGGTGGACAAACGCTACATCCGCAAGGTGCCGGTCGATCCGTTCACCGAGCGCGACGACACCTGGCAGATCGACCCACCGCCGGACCGCGAGCAAAGCGGCGTCTACGACATACACAGCGGCGCGCCGGGCAAAGGCTCGGATGGCCGCGCGTATGGCGAATGGTGAGATGCGCATGGCCCTGCCCGCCCATCTCCGCCACTGTCCGCCACGCCGCCAGCAAGGCATGGCGCTGATGTGGGTGATGTTCGTGCTGTTTTTCATGGTGCTGCTGGTCGGCACCGCAATCGAAGGCTGGAGCAATACCGCCCAGCGCGCACGCGAACAGCAGCTGCTGTGGACCGGCAACGAATTCCGCAACGCAATCCGCAATTATTACGAACTCAGCCCCGGCGGCAACAAACAGTTCCCGCAGAAGCTCGACGACTTGCTGGAAGACAAGCGCTTTGTGACACTGCAGCGCCACCTGCGCAAACTCTATCTCGATCCGATGACCGACAAACCGGACTGGAACGTCATTACCGACACCAACGGCCGCATCGTCGGCGTCGCCAGCCGCTCCGAACGCAAGCCGCTGAAAAGCGCCGGTTTCGCCGAGCGCGACAAGGAATTCCGCAACAAGCAGCACTACAACGAATGGCAATTCGTCTACACGCCCAACAGCGTTGTGCCCGGAACTCCGGGTACGCCGCAGACCCCGCCGCCCGGTAGCGGCAAATAGCCGCAGCCCGGCACGCCTTGCCCACAGCGGCCTGCAGCCCGGCTGCAAGCCGCATCCGGCGCCGCTTGCAGGCTGGCATATGTTGACCTGCATCAACCGTCCGGCGCGGCAGCCTGTCATACAATGGGCTACGATAACGACATGCACTGACCGTCACTTACCGGGAGTCACCATGGCCAGCCACGCTACCCTGCACATCCAGTTTCCCGCCGATCCGCAACTGCGGAGCGCAGTCACCACGCTGTTCAAGACGCTCGAACGCGAATTCAGCGAAACCAATCTGCGCCAGCATGCGCAGGAGCTGGGAGCAACGCTGGCAAGTGGCGTCGAAACCCTGCTGCAGCAATATCCGCTCGACTATTTCCGCGTCGAGGATTACGTCAAGCAGAATGGCGAGCTGCGCGTGACATTCAAGGTGCCGCATACGCCCAACGCATTCCTGCCGGCGTGGGCCGAATTATTGCGCCAGTGCGGCGTTGACGCACGCGGCGGCGGCATGGATATCGATCCGGACTGATCCGGCAATTGCTGCTGCAGCTGGCCGCGGACTGCGCTAGATTTAAGAATGCAGTTCATGCCAACAACCGGAGACCCGCATGGAAAACCAGCTGCCCGCAACCTCGCCGATCAGCCAGGACACCAAGAACATGGCGCTGCTGATCTGGATCGGTACATTGTTTTTCGGTTTCATCCCCAGCCTGATCCTGTACCTGACGAAAAAGGACGACGCCTACATCCAGGACCAGGCCAAGGAAGCGTTGAACTGGTCGATTACCGCCATCGCCGGCTATGTGGCCAGCATCGTGCTGGCGATCATTGCCATCGGCTTCCTGACCATGGCCGCGGTCGGTATCTGCCATCTGGTATTCTGCATCATGGGCGCGGTCAAGGTTTCCGAAGGCCAGCCGTTCCGCGTACCGTTCGCAATCCGTCTGCTGAAATAAAGCTGCCTTACGCAGCAACGGCCCGTTGCGGTCGACGCAATGGGCTTGTTGTTTGTCGCTTCGGGCGGGTGCCGCAAACCAGTTGCAGGCCCGGAGCCGGCTATCTGCGGCCTGTGCCGCCGGATGGCGATTTACCCGCAGGCGTGGCGTTGAGCGTGGCAATCACCTCGTCGTCCCCGACCTGATCGAAATGGCGGTAAAACTGGCCGACGGCGGCAAAATCAGGCGGGGCTTCCAGGCATACCAACTCATCCACCAGCGGCCGGATTCGCTCCAGCGTATCCGGCGGCGCCACTGGCACCGCACACACCAGTCGTGCCGGATGCTTGTCACGCAATGCTTGCAGCGCAGCGATCATGCTGGACCCGGTCGCCAGTCCATCATCGACGACAATCACCACGCGTCCGGCCGGATCGACCGGCGCACGCCCCGGTGTATAGCTGGCACGCCGGCGACGGATGGTGTCCAGCTGCCTGCAGCCCTCGGCGTCGATGTAATGGCGGTATTGTTCGGCAATGCCGAGTTGCGGATTCGGATAAATCCGCCCGCCCTCGTCGATCGCCGCCAGCGCGAATTCCGGTTGATGGGGCGCGCCGATCTTGCGTACCATCACCACATCCAGTTCGCCGCCCAGTTGTTCTGCCAGCAGCCGGCCCATCGGCACCGCACCGCGCGGAATCGCCAGCACCAGCGGCCGCTGGCCGCAATAATGCGCCAATGCCTGTGCCAGCCTGCGGCCGGCATCGTTTCTGTCGTCGAATGGCATACGCTTTCTCCGTGACTCATACCAAGCCCGGCAATAGCCGCAATAGCGCGGTGTGCCGATTGAAATGCCGACGCGGAACCAGTACTCTCGTCGCGTTGCGACTTCCAGCATAAACCCACATGAGCCCAGCCACCAAGCCGCTTGCCGGCGTCAAGGTCATCGAACTCGGCACGCTGATCGCCGGCCCGTTTGCCGCGCGCATCCTGGCCGAATTCGGCGCCGAAGTGATCAAGATCGAATCGCCCGACGGCGGCGACCCG
>CALMFQ010000235.1 GCA_937863215.1 uncultured Pseudomonadota bacterium | reverse complement strand
TGGCAATATCTGTCCATATATGGATATTTGTTTCCAATAGTGGATATGCCGTGATGTCCATTATTGGATATTTTTCACTATGCGTTTTTCGAGCTTCATGGCCTTGGCGGCTTTGGCCGGCATGCGCCAGAGCTTTTTGCTGTGGTCCCATGTTGCGCCTGCGGTTTTGATCTGTTGGCGCAGGTCCGCTTCTCCGTAGCCGACGCGCACCCATACGTCGCCCGTAGGCGGGCCATCACGTTCTTCGACGACGAGTTCAACGGTGGTGAAGCGGCGGCCGCTTTCCGGGTCGGTGCGGTAGCGCACGCACAGCAGTGCGTGGCCGTAACGTTCCACCAGGCGCTTTGTGCCCGGGGCGCCGGGCTTGAGTCGCTTGACGGTGGTCGAGCCGAGACAGCCGCGATCGGTCGATACGGTTCTCGCCGGCACCAGATCGGGCAGGGCGTAGATGTTTCCGGTATGGGGATAGCGCTTGGTGACCATGGGCGCAAGGTTACCCGGCGATAATGACGCTTGCAAGTTCTGGCGTTGTCGGTGCTGCAGTGTGCTGCGGCGCTGCCGCGGCGGGCCTGCGGAATGGCATAATCCGCCCCAATGCTCGCCTATATTGTCCGCCGCCTGCTCTACGCCATCCCGATCCTGATCGGGGTGAATCTGCTCACCTTCGCGCTGTTCTTCGTCGTCAATACGCCGGACGACATGGCGCGCATGCAGCTCGGGGTGAAGCGGGTTACGCCGGAGGCGATCCAGAAGTGGAAGGCGGATCGGGGCTACGACAAGCCCTTGTTCGTGAATACGGCGGCCGGCGGCGCGGGTGTGGTGACCGAGACGATCTTCTTCACCAAGTCGGTCAGCATGTTCGCCGGCGAGTTCGGGCGCGCCGAGGACGGCCGCGACATCGCCCGCGAGATCCGCACGCGCATGGTGCCGTCGCTGGCGATTGCGCTGCCCACTTTCATTCTGAGCCTGCTGGTAACGGTGACTTTCGCGCTGATGCTGGCCTTCTTCCGGGCGAGCTGGTTCGATTTCTGGGGCGTCGTGCTGTGTGTGGCGATGATGTCGATCTCCAGCCTGTTCTACATCATCGGCGGGCAGTACCTCATTTCGAAGATGTGGCGGCTGGTGCCGATCTCGGGCTATGGCGCCGAGCTCGATGCGCTGCGCTTCCTGCTGCTGCCGGTGCTGATCGGCGTGGTCGCGGGCATCGGTTCCTCGACGCGCTGGTACCGCACCATCTTTCTTGAAGAGATCGGCAAGGATTACGTGCGCACGGCGCGGGCCAAGGGCCTGCCGGAAACCGCGGTGATGTTCGGGCACGTGCTGCGCAACGCGCTGATTCCTATCCTCACCGGCGTGGTGGTGGTGATTCCGCTGCTGTTCATGGGTTCGCTGCTGACCGAATCGTTCTTCGGCATCCCCGGCTTGGGCAGCTACACCATCGACGCCATCAACGCACAGGATTTCGCCGTGGTGCGGGCCATGGTCTTCATCGGTTCGGTGCTGTACATCGTCGGGCTGATCCTGACCGACATTTCGTACACGCTGGTCGATCCTCGCATTCGGTTTGAATGACGAATCTGATGACTATCCAGCCCATCCTCCTCTGGTCCGACCTGTTCATCTGGCTGCTGGTGCTGGCTTGTGTCGGCGCCGCCTGGTGGTCGGCGAAACAGCCGCCGGTGCGTGAGGCCTGGGCACGTGTCGGGCGCAGCCGGCCGGGCATGGCGGCGGCGACGGTACTGCTGGTATTTGCGGTGATCGGATTGCTTGATTCGCTGCATT
>CALMFQ010000234.1 GCA_937863215.1 uncultured Pseudomonadota bacterium | reverse complement strand
GGGTTTGAATTCTCCAGGCTCTGTTGGCATGGGTTTCACCGCCGCGAAACCTGTACCAACAGAGCCTGACGCCGGCAGTATATCGCGTTGCCGAGGTGCCAAGCGGGCCGCAGTGGCAAACGCCATGTCAACGCAACTGCACATTCCGGTCACCAAAACATCATGTGACTGTAATCCCGCTTACATCTTGTCTGCTTAACGTTACACCTCATCAAGCTAACCGAGGTGGATGACAATGCTGCAGACAGCAAGCAGTTCCGAATCGCAAGCCGGCCGCAAACTGTCGGTCGGCCTGGCCAGCAGCGCCGGGCAAGTGCGCGAGGCGCAGCGCCTGCGTTACCGCGTGTTTGTCGAGGAAATGGGCGCGCGGCTGAATACACCGGAAGCCGGGCTCGATGTCGATATTTTCGACGCCTGGTGCGACCATCTGCTGGTACGCGACGAGATCAGCAACGAAGTGGTCGGCACCTACCGCATTCTGCCGCCGCATCAGGCCAAGCGCATCGGCAGCCTGTACTCGGAATCCGAATTCGACCTGACCCGGCTGGCCAACCTGCGCCAGCGCATGGTCGAAGTCGGGCGCTCCTGCGTGCATCCGGATTACCGCAACGGCGGCACCATCACGCTGCTGTGGGCCGGGCTGGCGGAGTACATGCTGAAGAACGGCTACGACTACCTGATCGGCTGCGCCAGCATTTCGATGGCCGACGGCGGCCACGCCGCTGCCAGTATCTATCGCCAGGCCAGTGCCAGGCATCTGGGGCCGATCGAATGGCGCGTGTTTCCGCGCTGCCCGCTGCCGCTGGCGGCGCTGGAACAGCAAGACCTGGAAGCCGCGTTGCCGCCGCTGATCAAGGGCTATCTGCGTGTCGGCGCCTATGTTTGCGGCGAACCGGCATGGGACCCGGATTTCAACACTGCCGACCTGTTGCTGCTGCTGCCGCTGGCGCGCATGAACCCGCGTTACATGAAGCATTTCATCGGTGCGGTTGCCGCCTGATTTTGTGAACGATCGTTCGCCGAATTGATCTGGCGCAACGTTTTGACAATGCCTGTGCAATGGTGCCGGATCGGCAGGTACAATGGCGACGCCCTGAATTTGCGGGGCGTTTTTCTTTGTTACACTGCCGAAATGAGTACAAAAGTCGTCGTCCCGATTCGCCTGTGGCGCATGCTGCGCCTGATCGCCCACCTGCTGTGGGGGGTGATCCTGACTAGCTGGCTGTTTCCGCGTTATTGCCGCGAGCAGCGGGTACTGGCAACGCAGCGCTGGTCGGCGTCGCTGCTGCGCATGGCGCAGATACGCCTGCGTGTGATCGGCAAGCCGGACCGGCTGTATCCGGCCAATACGCTGATGGTGGCCAACCACGTATCGTGGCTGGATATTTTCGTGATGAACGCAGCGGTGGTGTCGCGCTTTGTCGCCAAGTCGGAGATCCGCGACTGGCCGGTGATCGGACGCATGGTGGTGAATGGTGGCACCTTGTTCATCGAACGCGAAAAACGCCGCGATACCGCACGTGTTACCAAGGCCATCAGCCAGGCGCTGAAAGACGGCGATTGTCTGGCGTTTTTCCCTGAAGGCACCACGGCGGACGGCACGGCGCTGAAGCCGTTCAAATCGTCGATGTTCCAGCCGGCGATCGAGGCCGGCGCCGATGTGCTGCCGGTAGCGCTGCGCTACGTCGATGCCAGCGGCAAGGTACTGCTGGCGGCCAGTTACGCCGGCGATATCTCGCTGCTGCAATGTACCTGGAACATCGTCAGCGAGCCGGAAATCTACGCCGAGCTGATTTTCGGCCTGCCGGTCAACTGCGCCGGCAAATCACGCCGCGAGTTGTGCCATCACGCCGAGCTGACTATTGCCACCGCCTTGTCCCTGCCGCTGCCCGGCAAGAAACCTGTAGCACCTGTCGATCTTCCAGCCTTAGTGCAGTCAGATCCCCACCCCACAGACAGCCCGAATCCAAGGCACAAAGATTCGCATCCAGCCTGAGCCCGAGCGCCGACCAGTGGCCGCAGACGATCTGCGTGTCCGCCGAGCGGCGCCCGGCTGCGGCGAACCAGGCGCATAGCTCCGGCGGCGCATCGTCCAGCTCGCCCTTGAACTTGAGATCGATCGCACCGTCGGCGGTTACCAGCCGCATGCGCGTCATGGCATTGACGATCAGCCGCAGCCGGTCGTTGCCCTGCAGCGCTTCGTCCCAGTGGCCGGGCTTGTTACCGTACATGTGGCGCAGGAAGTCGCGGTAGTCGTCGGCCTGCAGCCGCGCCTCCACCTCGCGTGCCAGCCGTTGCGCGTCGTCGGCCGTCCATTGCGGCAGCAGTCCGGCATGCACCATCAGCCAGCCGTTCTCGCGATGCACCAGCTTCTGCCGCCGCAGCCAGTCGAGCAATACCGGCTTGTCCGGCGCAGCGAGAATCGGCTGCAGCGTATCTTCGTCGTGATGCTTGCCATGCCCGGCATCGACCGCCAGCAGATGCAGGTCGTGATTGCCCAGCACCACGCGCAACGCGTCGCGCTGGGAATACGCCCAGCGCAGCACCTCCAGCGAACCGGGGCCGCGGTTGACCAGATCGCCGGCCAGCCACAGCGTATCGCGTTGCGGGTTGAAGCGGATGGTTTGCAGCAATTGCTGCAGCGGCTCGAAACAGCCCTGGATGTCGCCGATTGCGTAAGTGGCCATGAAAGAGCCTGGAGTCGATCAAATACGCAATTATTCCAGATTTGCCGCTGTGGCTGCAGTCAGGATCGCGCGGCAGCCAGATTGTCGCTGCCGGCGGGGGCGAAGCCAAACGGGGCTTGGCCATGTGGCGCCAGGCCTTGCAGAGACATTGACGCGCAAAACAAACCGGCCTGCAGACCAATACCCATGCGGTCTGCAGGCCGGTCTGCAAGCCGCATCCAGAGCGGCTTGTGGCTTGGAGCCTACCGGAGCGGGCTCGTTGCGCTCAGTGTGCGGGAATCGGCTGCAGCCCCAGCTGGTTGCTGCGAATGCCGGCTTCGGCGAATTCGCCGGCTGCCTGGTTCAGCTCGTATTGCTTGCTGAAATGCTGGTCCAGCCACTGGCCCAGATCGTCGAATACCTGCTGGCGGTTGGTTTCGTTGGTCAGCTCGTGGCGCCCCTTGAGGTAAAGCTTGACTTGCGTATCTGTCAGCCCGCCTTGCCGGTAGCGCTGGATCACCTGTTTCACCCCCAGCCCGCCCATACTGGTCGGGTCGTGCGTGCCGGCAATGCCGAGCACCGGCAGATTGGCCGGCAGCTGTTGTGCGGAGCGTTTTTCCAGCCCTTCGAATTCGATAATGCCGCCGAACAGATCCACCCACAGCTGCGCACTGCAGTCGAAGCCGCACAGTGGGTCGTTGATGTATTTGTCCACTTGCGCAGTGTCGCGCGACAGCCAGTCGAACGGCGTGCGCGCCGGCATGAAACGCAGGTTGAAAGTGCCGAAACTCAGTTTCGCCAGCAGCTTGCTCGGGCTGCGTGCGCCGATGCGGCGTGCATCCCAGCGCGCAATGGCACGGCCGATGCGGGCGATCAGGCCGTAACGGATGCCGGTGGCGGAAATCACCAGCCCCTGAATGCTGTCCGCGTGGCGGAACACATAGCCACGCGCAATGAACGACCCCATGCTGTGCGCGAACAGGGTCAGCGGTACCCCCGGATGCAGCTGGCGAATCTGCTGGTTGACCCGGTACAGATCGTCGATCACCTTGCGCCAGCCATCCTGATCGGCGTAATGGCCCAGCCGGTCGCCATTGCCGACGCTGTGGCCGTGACCGCGATGGTCCGACGCATACACGGCATAGCCGCGCCGGGTCAGGTATTGCGCCAGCGGCTGATAGCGCAGGCAATGTTCCGCCATGCCGTGCGAAATCTGCACCACGCCGCGGATATGCGCGGCCGCTTCGGGCAGCCATTGCACGACAAAAGTACGCTTGCCGTCGGTGGTCGGCAGGTAAAAGCGTTGTTCTCGCATGATTTCTCCATCGCCTCCCTGCTCTCGCGGGCAGGTGTTCGTTTTTGTAAAAAATTGTTCCGATTATGACACAAGAATTATCTGTGTCCAGTCTGTTGTGCAGTAAAAAAAGCGTTTAAAAACCGTAACAAATAAGACATGCGCACAAGCTGCGCCAGATGGCGTGCGCTTGTCGGTGTGTTTAGGTTGCATGTGATAACCATTCTCATTTACAATTCATTTTGTTTTGTGAATGGTAATTATTCTCAATATATGTCAGCCCGCCACAGTCTGTTCATTCTGCTTTTGTTGTTGCATCTGGCATTGCTGCTGGCATTCGGCAATGCCGGCGGGCCGGTTGCGCTGCAGGCCCCCGCACCGTTGCTGGCTACGCTGCTGGCGCCGCAACCGCTGACGGTGAGTGCGCCGCCACAACCGCCTGCGCTGCAGCGCCCGCAGCCGTTACATGCAAGCCGTGCGCCGTCGAAACCCGCGCCCCGGCCCGCTG
>CALMFQ010000233.1 GCA_937863215.1 uncultured Pseudomonadota bacterium | reverse complement strand
ACCAGGATTTCCGGCGAGGCGCCGACCAGGTGGAAATCGCCGAAATCGTAGTAGAACATGTACGGCGACGGGTTGAGCGTGCGCAGCGCACGGTATAGCGAAATCGGGTTGGCGTCGAAGCGCTGCGACATACGCTGCGCGATCACCACCTGCATGCAATCGCCGTTGTAGATGTACTGCTTGGTTTTCTCGACCGCGGCCTTGAACGCCGCCTCGCCGAACTCGGACTTGGCCTCGGTTTTCTCGGTGCGGTACTGGTATGGCATCTGCACCGGCTGGCGCAGCTTGCCACGCAGCGCCTGCAGGCGTTGTTGCGCTTTGGCAAAAGCGCCCTGCTCGGCCGGATCGGCATACACCACCAGATACAGCTTGCCCGACAGGTTATCCACCACCGCCAGTTCTTCCGACTGCAGCAGCAGGATATCCGGCGCGCCGATCACATCCGGCTTGTCGGGCTTGTCCAGCTTGCGTTCGATATAGCGAATGGTTTCGTAGCCGAAATAGCCGACCAGACCGCCGCAGAAGCGCGGCAAGCCCTCTTTGGGTGCCGCACGGAACTGCGCCTGGTATTGCTCGATGTACGCCAGCGGGTCGCCTTCGACCTGCTCGATCACGCCGTGATCGTCTTCCAGCGTGATGCTGCGGCCAACCACGCGGATGCGTTTTTTTGCCGGCAGGCCGATAAATGAATAACGGCCGAAACGCTCACCGCCGACTACCGATTCCAGCAGATAGGAATAAGGCAAATTGCCGAGTTTCAGATATACCGACAAGGCGGTATCGACATCGGCCAGCAGTTCGAGGGTGACGGGGATACGGTTAAAGCCGCGCGCAGCCAGCGCGCTGAATTCCTGTTCAGTCATGGCGAGTTCTTTCCTGAGTCAAATGAATGAAAAACGACAAGCAACAACGGTCAGAGCCGCCATCGCCAGCGCAAAGTCATTTGTTCAGGTAAAGATTTCATGATGAATACGGAATCGGACAAATAATTAACGAGAGAGGCCATTCTTAATCAATTCGGCAGCTTCGACAAGCCCTGTTACCACGTAATCTGCGCCCAGGCTTTCCAGCGGCGAGCCGGAATGATAGCCATAGGGCACAGCAAAACTGATGCTGCCAGCATTTTTTGCTGCCAGCACATCGTTTTCCGAATCGCCGATCATCACCAGCTGTTGCGGCTGGATGCGGAAATGTTCGCAGGCATGCTGCACCGGCAACGGATGCGGCTTCTT
>CALMFQ010000232.1 GCA_937863215.1 uncultured Pseudomonadota bacterium | reverse complement strand
CGAAACCCGCAGCGCCGACTAGGCACGCAGTGCAATGCAGGCCGCCGCTGTCGGCAGCGAAGTGATTGACCGGGTCAGCGCGCTGATCCTCGCCACCTGCCACCAAGCCGAACCGCAAACCAGCGACGAGCAATTGCTGCTCGACATCGACCTGAGCATCCTCGGCGCCACGCCCGAGCGTTTTGCCGAATACAGCCGGCAAATCCGCGCCGAATACCAGTGGGTGCCGGAAACCGCCTACCGCGAACGCCGCGCCGCCATCCTGCAACAATTCCTCGCCCGGCCGCGGCTATTCAATAGCGAGCTGTTTTGCCAGCGTTTTGAACAACAGGCGCGCGCCAATCTGATGCAGGCAATCGAGCAATTGCGCTGAACAACCCTGCCCTGCAGACCGCATCCGTACTGGCTTTCAGGCCGGCCTGCGAGGTAATACCAGAGCGGCTTGCAGGCGAGCGGGATGCGGTAGGGTGGGCAGGTTTTGCCAACCGAATCGCAGGTGATGATGGTGACGGATATCGCGTGGGCAACAAGTTGCCCACCCCACCCGGCTTTACGTTACATCGATTTCGGGTTACAGTTCCGCCGCCCAGTACATCGTCATATCTGCTAACCAAATATCGCCGATTGCCCCGGTTATCTGGCCGAATACGCCATTTTTCACTTAACAAGAAGAAAGCCAAAGCGATGAAACACTCTTCGAAACTGCTGTCGGTGCTTGTTTGTGCACTCATGTCCGCATGTGCAAGCAACCCGGGCAGCAGCAAACCCGCCCAAGCCAACAATGCACAACCGGCAAAGAGCGCAACGGAAGCATCCGTAGCGGCTATCGCCGGCAGCAAATTCGCCCAATTGCATAATGGCATGGAGCAGGATCAGGTACAGGAGCTGATGGGCCGCGCCCCGGATCGTCAGCACACCTACGAAACCGGTAAACGCTGGATTCCGTTCTATTTCGGCACCGACGCCCGCCGCACCGAAGCACTGTACAAGAGCGAAGGCTGCCTGACCTTTACTGCAGGCAACGCATGGGGTGCCGGTGGCGGCGAACTGGTCAATGTCGAGCAAGATCCTTCCGGCGCCTGCTACAAGCGCTGATACCGGCGCCCGTAGCGAACCGGCCCAGGAATGCGGGGCGGGCCGACCACATCTGCCCGCTCCAGACCCGGCCATTGAGCGCACCTCTCCCTGGCAGCGGCACGATCCGCGCCAATCTCTACTTCTCCTGCTGTTCACTCCGCTTGCGCAACTCAAACTTCTGAATCTTGCCGGTCGAGGTTTTCGGGATTTCGCTGAAGACGATGGTTTTCGGCACCTTGAAGCCGGCGAGGTGGGCGCGGCAGTGGCTGATGATGTCTTCGACGGTGGCTGTGGCGCCGGCGCGCAGTTCGATGTAGGCGACCGGAGTTTCGCCCCATTTGGGATCGGATTTGGCGACCACCGCCGCCACCATGACTGCCGGGTGGCGGTACAGTACGTCTTCGACTTCGATGCTGGAGATGTTTTCGCCGCCGGAGATGATGATGTCCTTGCTGCGGTCCTTGATCTTGACGTAGCCGTCCGGCTCGATCACAGCCAGGTCGCCGCTGTGGAACCAGCCGCCGGCAAAGGCTTCGTCGCTGGCCTTGGGATTTTTCAGGTAGCCCTTCATGGTGATATTGCCGCGGAACATGATTTCGCCCATGGTGCTGCCGTCGTGCGGCACCGGCGTCATGGTTTGCGGGTCGAGCACGTCCATGCCGGCCTGCAGGTGATAACGCACGCCCTGCCGTGCATTCAGCCGCGCACGTTCGGCCACCGGCAGCGCCTGCCATTCGTCCTGCTTGGCACACAACGCGGCCGGGCCGTAGGTTTCGGTCAGGCCGTAGACGTGGGTGATGTCGAAGCCCATCTGCTCCATGCCTTCGATCATCGCCGCCGGCGGCGCGGCACCGGCGACCATTGCCTTGACGGTATGGCTGATGCCGGCGCGAAGTGGCTCCGGCGCGTTCAGCAGC
>CALMFQ010000231.1 GCA_937863215.1 uncultured Pseudomonadota bacterium | reverse complement strand
TGGGGTTGAAGATCATCACGATCGCCAGCCAGTTGATGAAGCCGCCGACCAGCGCACCGCCGAAGGTCAGGAACCACCACGGCTGGATGAAGAACCAGATGAACATCTGCAGCAGGCCGAACGGAATGCCGAAGATCAGCCCGGACAGCTCGATGAAACGGAATTCGCGTTTGCCGACCGTCTGGAAAATGCGGATCAGTAGGCCTGGATCGCGCTTGCAGGCGTCGATCACCATCTGGCGCAAGTCCAGCACCTCGGCCGGACGCAGGCGGATTTCCTCGACGATGCCGCCGATCACGTTCGGCACTTCCTCCATCGCCTTGCGCACCACCCGTTCGCGTACCAGCAGCGGCAGGCTTTCCCAGGTGCGCGGCGCGTATTCCTCCATGGTTTCGTGGATCAGGCTCGGCACGATGGCGGTGATCGGGCCGCGCATTTCTTCGGCCATACGCTGCGGATCGATACGGCCGAATACCTCATCGACGCTCAGCAGCTTGCTGGTGATCAGGTCGATGGCCATGCCGGCCATTTTTTCCGCCTTGCGCGGCACGATGCCCTGCCAGCCGAGATACGGCGCAATGCCCCAGAATCTCTTGGGGTAAAACGTCAGCTTGATCGCTTTCCAGTTGGTAAACCAGCCGATAAATGCACCGACCAGCGGAATCGCCAGGTACGACCATTTGTGCGGGCCGGTCAGGCACGTCACTGCCCGTTCCCAGACGAACTGCCACATTTCCCTCTCCATCCGTATTTTCTTGTTGTGTGCGGTGCCGACGGCAACCGAATATTGTCGGATTGTATGACAAAAGAATGGCGCTGCGTAGACTTTTTGCCCGCCAATTTAATGACTTACGGTCATATAAGCGCAATCGACAAGCGCATGCCGCTACCGTCATCGGGTAAAACAACGCCCATCGTTCGATGGGCGTTGTCATTACCAGCCGCATCAGGCGGTGTGCAGCCGGCTCCAGCCCTGCAGCAACAAGGGCTGCAGCGCCTCCCACTGGTGCAGCGCCAGCCCGCCGAGAATGGTGGCGGCACCCAGCCACAGCCGCGGCGCGATGATTTCGCCATTGAGCAGATGGCCCAGCAGCAGCGCCAGCACCGGCGTAACCAGCGTGATCAGCGACACCCGTGCGGCGTTGAGGTGCTTGATGATGTAGTAATACAGCGCAAACCCGACCACCGAGCCGAATACGCCAAGATAGGCGATGGCCCAGCCGGTGCGCGACGGCAGCGCGGCCGGCAGCACGCCGTCGTCGATCAGCCACAACAACGCGAACAGCGGCACCGCGACGCACAGCGAACCGACCGTGGTGGCCAGCGGCGGGCTGTCGTCGCCGATCAGCTTCAGGCGGATGATTACCACGGTATGGATCGACACCGCGCCGAGCAACGCCAGCAGGCCCGCCAGCGCGTGTGCGCCGCCCAGACTGTCGCCCTGCAGGAAAATCAGCGCCAGCCCGAGCACGCCGAGCAAAGTGCCGCCGATCTTGCCCGGGGTGAAACTGCGCTCGCCCAGCCACAGCGCGGCAAGCACGCCGGTCAGCAGCGGCGACAGCCCCCACAGCACCGACACCAGCCCGGAGTGCAGAAAGCGCGAGCCCCAGTAAGTCAGCGCCATCGCACCGAAAGTGCCGAGCCCGCCGACCAGATAGGCGCGCCGCGCCCGTGCATGCAGCGGCAGGCCGATGCGCAGCCCGGCAAGCAGCAGCGCCGCGACCGTCAGGCCGAGCAGCATGCGCAACAGCACCGCCAGCGCGAAGCCGGCGCCCTGCGAACTCCACTGGATCGCCAGCGGCGTGGTCGACCAGATCAGGATCAAACCGAAATAGGCAACAGGTATCGACATGACAGGCTCCGTTTCAGCTTGATTGCGTCAATGATGGGGTTTGCGCCTGCAATGCGGCGTGGGCCGCAGTTTCGGCATCGATGAACGCAGCGATCATGGCGCGCCAGGTGGCTTCGACCACCGCGGGATCGGCGCCCACTTCCGGCGCCAGTTGTTTCACCCCGGCAATCACCTGCTCCACCCGCTGCGGCGCCGGCACCTCGGCCACCGTGCGCTTGAAGCCGGCCGCCTGTTTGACGTAAGCGCCACGCTCGGCGATCAGGCTCAGCAACTGGCGGTCGAGCAGGTCGATATGGCTGCGAACTTGCTCCAGCGAGGTACAGGTGATAACGGTGCTCATGGGGTGAATCCTTTCAGGTAGAGGATGAAACAAAAAGGCCGCGGATTTTTGATCCGCGGCCTGTTGGGAATTCGATGGTTGTGCTGTCTAACCCGACTCCGCCCGCGGAACAATGGCCAAATGCCACACGCGTTTGGCGCGGCGGCAGGCAATGTTCAGCATCGGAATGGAGCTCGGGTAGTTCATGCCATGGATAATGGCGGAGGATGTTGCAGCGCGTCAAGTCCATGCGCGCCGCAGACGGAGCAGCCCCGCGAGCGGGGCCGGGCCGGTTTATTTGACGGCCGGTTTGGCGGCAGCCGGCGGCAACACATCCAGCAATTCGACTTCGAATGTCAGCAGCGAGCCGGGCAGGATCGGGCCCATGCCACGGTTGCCGTAAGCCAGCTCAGGCGGGATGTACAGCATCCACTTGTCGCCGACTTTCATTTTTTGCAGCGCCTCGACCCAGCCCGGAATCACCTGGCCAACGCCGAACGTGGCCGGCGCACCGCGCTGCACCGAGCTGTCGAACACCTGGCCGTCGAGCAAGGTGCCGTGGTAATGCACCTTGACGCTGTCGCTGCGCTGCGGCGATGCACCGCTGCCGCTTTTCACCACCAGGTATTGCAGGCCGCTCGGCAGCGTGATCACGCCCGGTTTCTTGGCGTTTTCGGCAAGAAACTTCTTCGCTGCGGCACCGTTCTTCGCCGCCATGTCATTGGCCCGCTTCTGCTGGTACGCCTGCATCGCATTGACCATCGCCTCTTCGTTCAGTGCCGGCGCCTGCTTGCGGAAACCGTCGTTCATGCCTTTCTTGACGATTTCCACATCCAGATCCGCCGCATCGCGCTGCAGGCCGGCCCCCATCCGGTAGCCGAGCGCGTAGGCGGCTTTCTGTTCATCGCTGCCAAGCTTCGGCGCGGTATCGGCGGCATGCGCCAGCGGCATTGCCAGCAGCAGTGCTGCGATCCATTTTTTCTGCATTGTTTCCTCCGGTTGATACGGCCGCGCCGGGCTGGCGCTGCGCCGCAATGCATGCAGCATACAAGAAAGCAGCCTGCCCGGTCAGCCCGGCTCGACGCAGCGCCGCAGTGCCAAGTAAGATGAGCAGCAGCACAATCCGCGCGCGCCTTGGCACACGGCGCGTACAAGCAAAAGGAATCCTGCCTTGTTCCACTGGTTCGAAAGCCGCGTCGACCCCTACCCTGCCGGCCCGCCGCCACAGCCGCCGCGGGGGTTTTTCCCGTTTGTCTGGGCCGCCACGCGCGGCCTGCGCACGCTGATCGTCAGCCTGACCGTGCTGACCGCGGTGATCGGCGCTTTCGAAGCGCTGCTGTTCAGCATGCTCGGCTCGGTGGTCGATTGGCTGGCGCAGGTGCCAGCGGGGCAATTATGGGCGCAGCAGAAGTCTCACCTGCTGTTGCTGGCCGGCATCCTGTTCGCCAGCCCGCTACTGATCTGGCTGCATGCGCTGTGCAAATACCAGGGGCTGGCGGGCAATTTCGCCATGCGCCTGCGCTGGAATTTCCACCGCCACCTGCTCGGCCAGAGCATGGGTTTCTATCAGGACGAATTCGCCGGCCGGGTAGCGGCGAAGGTAATGCAGAGCGCGCTGGCGGTGCGCGACACCATCCTGATCTGCAGCGACATCATGGTGTTCGTAGTGATCTATTTCGTCACCATGACCGCGGTGGTCGGCCATTTCGATCTGGCGCTGATGGCACCGTTCCTGTGCTGGCTGGTGTTGTACCTGCTGACGCTGCTGTTCTTCGTGCCGCGCCTGAGCCGCGCCGCCAAAACGCAGGCCGATGCGCGCAGCCTGATGACCGGCCGCATCACCGATGCCTACACCAATATCAGCACCGTCAAACTGTTCGCACAAGGCCAGCGCGAGGCTGGTTTCGTCAAAAGCGCCATGCAGGAGTTCATGACCACGGTGTACCGGCAGATGCGGCTGGTAACCGGTATCGAGGTGATCAACCACACCCTGAACATGCTGCTGATCGCCGGCACCGCCGGTGGCGCACTGTGGCTGTGGAGCCGCGGCGCAGTCGGCATCGGCGCGGTTGCCGCGGCAACGGCAATGGCGCTGCGGCTGAACGGCATCGCCCACTGGATCATGTGGGAAATGTCCAATCTGTTCGAACAGATCGGCACGGTGCAGGATGGCATCAGCACGCTGTCGCGCCCGATTGCCATCAACGATGCAGCGGATGCGCAGCCACTCAAGGTCACGCGCGGCGAAATCCGCTTCGACGACGTGAGCTTTGCCTATGGCGGCGACAAGCGCGTGATCGAGCATCTGGCGCTGACCATCCGCCCCGGTGAAAAAATCGGCCTGGTCGGCCGCTCCGGCGCCGGCAAATCGACGCTGGTGAATCTGCTGCTGCGCTTCTACGACGTCGAGCACGGCAGAATCCTGATCGACGGCCAGGACATCGCCCATGTGACCCAGGACAGCCTGCGCAGCCAGGTCGGCATGGTGACGCAGGATACCTCGCTGCTGCATCGCTC
>CALMFQ010000230.1 GCA_937863215.1 uncultured Pseudomonadota bacterium | reverse complement strand
ACCGGCTGTTCCACCAGGAAGACCTGCGCCTGCTGGGCGAAACCGCCACCTGTTTCCGCTGCTCCTGCTCGCGCGAGCGCGTGGCGAACATGCTGAAAATGCTCGGCGAGCAGGAAGTCAACGACACGCTGCAGGAGCAGGGCAGGGTCGAGGTCAAATGCGAATTCTGCAACGAGACCTACCACTTCGATCAGGTAGACGCGGCACAGTTGTTCGCCGGCAGCGGCAATCTGAGCGAGCCGGGTGCGACGCGGCATTGATCGCTGCAGGATTGTGCTCGTAACAAAGGCCACCCGAGGGTGGCCTTTATCGTTTGTCGCTGTGCTGCAGATTATTTCGGCAGGCTATCCAGCCAGAATTCCAGCCCCTGTGCATTCAACTCGATATCCAGTTCCAGTGCCGCCAGGATCAGTTCGCGCGGCTGTTTATTGCCCAGCGTTTGCAGCCGCTGCAGCAGGTAGTGGGTCAGTTCGTCGCGCAACAGCCGGTGGCGGGCGTGGCCGGCGTCTTGCACCCGTTGCGCCAATGCTACGAAGGCATCCAGACATTCGTGCAGGTCGGCGGCCAGTTTCGGGATGTCGGTGATGCGGCCGTAGTGGGTCAGATACACGCATTCCGGTTGCAGCGCGACGATGCGTTCGATCGAGGCGTGCGCGGCTTCCGGGTCGAATTGCGGCGGTGTGGTCGAGGGGAATACGAACGGCTCGCCGTTGACGTGCACCGCGCGGTACGACAGGCCGAAAGTGTCGCCGCTGAATACGCCGCGGCTCTTGCGGTCGTAAACGCAGACGTGATGCTTGGCGTGGCCGGGCGTGTCGAGAAAGCTCAGCTCGCGGCCGTTGAGCTCGACCGATTCGCCATCCTGTACCGCGCGCACCCGGTCGGCAGCGACCGGAATCAGCTGACCATAGCTGCGCGCCATTTCCACTTCGCCATATACCGAGCTGGCGCTGGCATACAGGATGCGTGGATCGACCATGTGCCGCGCGCCGCGCGGATGCAGCAGCAGTGTGGCATTTGGCAGTTTCTGCATCAGCTGGCCGGCACCGCCGGCGTGATCCAGGTGCACATGCGTCAGGATCAGGTACTGCACCTGCTGCGGGGCTATGCCCTTGTTCTGCAATGCCAACATGAGCAGCGGTACCGAATAGTTGGTGCCGCAGTCGATCAGCGCCGCGCGGTCGCCCTCGACGATCAGGTGCGACGAAGCAAAATGCGCAGTCTTGTATTCGACATCGATCGTGCTGATCCCGTAAGCGTGATCGATGATTGCCCCGTTGTTTATCTGCATTTCCGCATTCTTGTGTGGCCGCCGGCAGGGGCGGGTGAGCGTTGAAAAACAAACCGTCAATTGTGCATTGCAGCGATGGATTTGGCTACGAATTTATCGGTAGTTTTCCGTTACAAAATGGCATGACATTGGCAATTCGCTGAATTTTATGCAAAAAAACGCCGGTCAGTTAGTCAATCAAACGATTGTTTGAATTTTTCTTGCGCTTTCTGCGGAATGGCGGTAAGTTAGATTTCAGAAACATAAGCGATATATTGCACTGCAATATATGGCAGTGACCGGGATCGGTTCTGTTTTGTAAAACCAGTGATTCAGCCGCCTCGCGCCGCACCAGCAAGAGGCCACCTGAGCATTGCAATCCACGTGTGTTAGGAGACTTTGTCGATGGCTACATATAAAGCGCCGCTGCGCGACATGCAGTTTGTACTGAATGAAGTGCTGGATGTGGAAAAAACCCTGGCAACCCTGCCGGGCTACGAAGAAGTAACTCAAGACGTAATGGCTCAGTATCTGGAAGCCGGCGCTCAGTTTGCCGAAAACGAACTGGCTCCGCTGAACCGTGCCGCCGACGAAGAAGGCTGTACCTTCAACAACGGCGAAGTGACCACGCCGAAAGGTTTCAAGGAAGCTTACAACCAGTTCTGCGAACTGGGCTTTACCGCATTCGACTGCGATCCGGCTTATGGCGGTTCGGGTCTGCCGCAAGTACTGGGTTTCTCGATCATGGAAATGCAGACTTCGGCCAACGTTGCCTGGTCGATGTACCCTGGCCTGTCGCATGGCGCCTACAGCGCGATCCATGCCCATGGCGAACAGTGGATGAAAGACCTGTACCTGCCGAAGATCGTTAACGGCACCTGGTCGGGCACCATGTGTCTGACCGAACCGCATTGCGGTACCGATCTGGGCCTGCTGAAATCCAAGGCAGAACCGAACGGCGATGGTTCTTATGCTATCACCGGCACCAAAATCTTCATTTCGGCCGGTGAACACGATCTGACCGAAAACATCTGCCACCTGGTGCTGGCGCGTCTGCCGGACAGCCCGAAAGACATCAAAGGCATTTCGCTGTTCATCGTGCCGAAATTCCTGCCGGATGCCGATGGCAAGCCGGGCGCACGCAATCCGGTAAGCTGCGGCTCGCTGGAACACAAGATGGGCATCAAGGCCAACGCCACTGCCGTGATCAACCTGGACGGCGCCAAAGGCTGGCTGGTGGGTGAAGTGAACAAGGGCATGGCCTGTATGTTCACCATGATGAACGCTGCGCGTCTGGGCTGTGGCATGCAAGGTCTGGGCATCGGCGAAGCCGCATTCCAGAACGCCGTGATCTACGCTCGTGACCGCGTACAGATGCGCGCCCTGTCCGGCGCCAAGCGTCCGGAACTGGCTGCCGATCCGATCATCGTCCATCCGGACGTGCGCCGCATGCTGCTGACCGGCAAGGCCTACAGCGAAGCAGGTCGTGCTTTCGCTACCTGGCTGGCACTGCAACTGGATATCGAAAAGAAATCCACCGACGAGCTGGCGCGCCAGGAAGCCGGCGAAATGGTTGCACTGCTGACTCCGATCGCCAAGGCCTTCATGACCGACAACGGCTCGATCATTGCCAACCTGTCGCAACAGGTTTACGGCGGCCACGGCTTCATCCGCGAGTGGGGCATGGAACAGTATGTCCGTGACGTACGTATTTCGCAGATCTACGAAGGCACCAACGGCATTCAGGCACTGGATCTGATCGGCCGTAAGGTTCTGCTGGATCAAGGCCAGAAACTGCGCAAGTTCACCAAGCAGATCCACAAGTTCTGCGAAGCGAACAAAGACGACGCGGCAATGAAGGAATTCGTTGAGCCGATCGCCACGCTGATGAAAGAACTGGGCGACATCACCATGCAGATCGGCATGCAGTCGATGATGAACAAGGACGAAGCCGGCTCGGCTGCGGTTGACTACCTGCGCCTGTTGGGCCACTTGGTATTCGGCTACTTCTGGGCACAAATGGTCAAGGTATCGCTGGCCAAGGTCA
>CALMFQ010000229.1 GCA_937863215.1 uncultured Pseudomonadota bacterium | reverse complement strand
GCATCAACGGCGGCGCAACGAAATCGGCGCATTCGGCGCTGTCGCCCTGTTTCACCTTCCAGTAGAACTCGCCGATCACGTATGACACGGCTGCAGTACAGGTCTGGAAATGCTGGTATTCCTTGCCCAGATAATTGACGCTCGGCTGGCTGCCGCCGGATATGCGCGGCAGGCCGGACAAGCCCTTGGCGAAATTCCAGTGACCATCGGATTCGGTCAGCCAGCGGAAACCCTGCTTGTCGCTATACAGCAGGTATTCGTCCCACTCGTAGGTCTGGCCTTCGATCGCCGTCTTGCGCCGCAGGAAGCCGATGATGGTGTAGCTCTCGCCGCGCAGCCGGCCCTGGCCGCCCAGCTCCAGCTTCGGCTTGACCTTCTCTGCGGCGCGCACCTTGGAAATGATCGCCAGATTCGGGTCGGTGGTATCGACAATCGCACCGCAGCTGCCGCAGGCAACCGCCTGGATATCCTTGCTGTGGGTCGCCATCGGCGCGGCACAGCTGGGGCACTGGAACGATTTGAGATCGACCACCTTGCGCGGTTCGGCCGCCGCTGCAGCGCTGTCGTCCAGGCGCAAATCCTGCAGCTCGACGGTTTCGCCCAGATACAGCCGTGGCGTTGCATCGCTGTAATCGATGCTGGCGAACGAATTGGCATCGCGCAGATCGACCGCCGGTGCCTCGAAGCCGGGGCCGACCCGGAACGGCAATTCGCCCTCGCCGGCAACGCAGCGTGCGGTTTCCAGATTGGTGACGGTAAAGAACTTGCCGCCCAGCTTGAGATTCATGCCGACACTGATCTGTGTGAACGGCGGCAGCACTTCCTTGTTCTCGACCGGAAAGGTCAGGTAGAACTGGCCCGAGCCTTCCGACAGCCAGCCTTCGCGCTGGTCGTCGAACAGCAGGTACCACTCGTTCCAGTAGCCGCCCTCATATTGCTGCTGGATGCGGCCGACGATGCCGAATGCCCGGCCTTTGTAACGCCCGGCCATGCCACGGCGGATCGGGCTGGCGTCTTCGGCCAGCGCCGCCATTTTGCCGATATCCTCGACATTGACGTCGTGGCGTACCAGCGTGCTCTGGCAGAACTGGCACACGGCCATGATCGAGTGTGCCGAGCGGAATTCGACCGGCGCACCGCAGGAAGGGCAGTTGGCGGTTTTCACGGGCAGCGGGTCAACTCAGCTTTTTCAGCAATTCGGCTTTCTTGGCGGCGAATTCTTCCGGCGACAGAATGCCTTTCTCCATCAGGCCATGCAGTTTTTCGATCAGCGCCAGCGGGTCTTCCGCGGCCGAATTCGGCGCCGAGCCGGTCGCAGGCGCTGCCGCTGGTGTCATCGCCTGCGACAGCGCACCCATCATCGCCTGACCCATTGCCACGCCGGCCCCGAGGCCGGCACCGACACCGGCTGCGCCGCCTTCGTTGGCGGCGGCAATCGGGATGCTCTGTGCCACGTTGTACTGCGTCAGCTTGTTCAGATCGCCGGCGATATTCATGCCGATGCGCTGGTCCAGCACCTTCTGCAGCTCTTCCGGCAGCGACACGTTCTGCACGCTGAACTGATCCAGCTCCAGCCCGTAGCGGTTGAACTGCTCGCTCAGCTTGGCTTTCAGCTGCGTGCCGAGCTCATCCTGATTCGCCGCCATGTCGAGGAACGGCACGCCGGACTGGGCGAACAGATCGGTCATGCCGCTGATCACCAGCGCGCGCAACTGGCCGTCCAGCTCGTCAACGGTATAAGTTTCGCGCGTGCCGGAGACTTCCTTGTAGAACTTCACCGGATCGCTGATGCGATAGCTGTAGATGCCGAACGCACGCAGCCGCACCACGCCGAAATCCTTGTCGCGGATGGTGATCGGGTTGGGCGTGCCCCATTTGCGATCCAGCTGCAGCCGGGTGCTGAAGAAATATACGTCCGACTTGAACGGCGACTCGAACAGCTTGTCCCAGTTCTTCAGGTTGGTCAGCAGCGGCAGCGTCTGCGTGGTCAGCGTGTACGGGCCGCCGGGAACAAACACATCGGCCACCTTGCCTTGATCGACGAACAGCGCCAGTTGCGAGTCGCGCACCGTGAGCTGGGCGCCGTACTGGATCTCGAAATCCTGCATCGGATAGCGGCTGACCAGCACGCCGTCCGTTTCCTCGGTCCAGTGGATGACGTCGATAAACTGCTTCTTGATGAAATCGAACAGGCCCATGGCGGTGTCTCCTCAATAAATGAAATCCGGCATGCCGGCGCTTCAGTACTCGTGCACCGCATCGCAGCCGGCAACGCGGTTGCGGCCGGCGCGCTTGGCGCGATACAAGGCTATGTCGCCTTCGTGCAGCATGGCTTCCAGCGTGCTCTGGCTGCCGGGCTCGGCGGTTGCGATGCCGATGCTGACTGTCAGCGGTATCGGCTGGCTGGCAAAATGGAAACTGGCATCGGCGACCCTGGTGCGGATGCGCTGTGCGACTTCCTGTGCCACCGCCCGGGTGGTCGCCGGCAACAGCACGCAGAATTCCTCGCCACCAATGCGCGCTACGGTATCGGCGGTGCGGATGGTGAGATTGATCTGCTGCGCCAGTAGCCGCAATACTTCGTCGCCGGCGGCGTGCCCGTAGCGGTCGTTGATGCTCTTGAAATGATCGGCATCGATCATCAGCAGCGACACCGGCAGATTCTCGCGCTGTACGCGCGCCAGCACCTGCTCGGCAATATTGTCCAGATACCGGCGGTTTGGCAGATCGGTCATCGGGTCGGTTACCGCCTGGCGCTGCAGCTCGTGCTGCGCTGCTACCAGCCGCGTCAGCGCTTCTTCGGTGCGCTGGCGTTCCTGCGCCAGCCGGCGCTCGGTCTGGCGCCGCTCGGTGACGTCGCGCACCTGGGCGAAAAACAGCAACTCGCCGTTTTCCGCGTGCAGCCGGCGCAGGAACACTTCGACGTCGAAAGTCTCGCCAGTTTGCGGCCGCCGCGCGCGCCACGGAAAAAAGATCGCCTGATCCGCGCGCGCGCCGGCAAAGCATTGTTCGACCATCCGCTCGTCGTTGACGCTGGCATCGGACAGTGCGGCAACATCGACCTGCATGGCCTCGTTCTTGCTGTCGAAACCATACATCGTCAGCATGGTGTGATTGACCCACAGAATGCGACCGTCGGCGCCATGAATGAAAATGGCGTCGAAACTGTGATTGATGATCGATATCAGCACGCAGCCGCCCAGCCGGATCCGGTTAAACAGCTCGGCATCTTCACAGTCCAGCGATTGCACGGCGCAAGTCGAAGTATTCATCAGCCTATTGTAGTGCGGCAGATAGGGTTATTGGCACAAGTTTTAGCTGATTTTGCTACCCGTTGCGGGGCACGGTTCACGTGTCGGTCAGCTGGCAGACATTAGGCTCGCCGCTGGCAATGGCATAATGGCCGCTGCTTTCCGGATTCACGTTTTCATTGGTCTGTCATGCGTATTGTTGCTGTTTCGTCATTGTTGCTGGCGCTGGCCGGCCTGTCTGCCTGTTCCTCGACCGGAGGCATCGCTGCCGCGCCGGCGCCTGCCGCTGTGTTGCAGAAAGCGCCCGGGGCGGCAACGGTTGAGCGCCTGCGCGTGGTTGCGGGAGATGCGGGGGCAGTGCAGGAGCGGCTGGTGCGGCGGCTGAAGGGCGGCCGTTACAAGCTCGACAGTGCGAGCGGCGGGGTGTTGCAGCTGTCGCTGCAGGCCGATCCGCAACGTTATGTCGATTGTGGCGAGGTGGCGGTGCCGGCCGGAGGCGGGCGGCCGGCGAGCAGGTTTCCCGGCGCAATCGCCAGCCATAGCTATACCTTGCCGATCAAGGAGCGGCTGTACGGCGTTACGCGCAAGCTGCAGCTGCAAGCCACGGTACAATTGCAGATCACGGCGCTGGGTGCGGCCCGGAGCCAGCTTGAGGTGGAGGTGAAATACCGCCTCAAGCGCCAGCAGCGTGCCGTCGCCGAAGGGGTGGCGCCAATCCAGACCAGCGACGAGCTGGTGTTTGTCAGCGGCGCCAGTGCCACTTTTCCCAATGCGCCGACCAAGTGCTCGGCCAATGGCCGGCTGGAAGACGAGCTGCTGGATCTGGCCGGCTGATCAGGCCGGAGCGGTCTCGTTGGCGAGGTAAACGTTCACCCCGGCGGCATCGACCTGCTGCTGCAGCGATTCCGGCAGCGGAATGTCGGTGAACATTGCCGATACCTGGCTGATGTGGCCGAGTTTGACCACCGCGTTGCGGCCGATCTTGCTGTGATCGGCTACCAGATAGATTTTGCGTGCATGTTCGATCATCGCTTGCGCAACCCTGACTTCGCGGTAATCGAAATCCAGCAGCGTACCGTCTTCATCGATGCCGGAAATGCCCATTACCGCGTAATCGACCTTGAACTGGCGAATGAAGTCGATGGTGGCTTCGCCGATGATGCCGCCATCGCGCTGGCGCACCGTGCCGCCGGCAATGGTGACTTCGAATTCCTCGCGCCCGGCAAAAATCGACGCAACGTTCAGATTGTTGGTGATGATTTTCAGTCCCGAATGATTCAGCAGCGAGCGCGCCACCGATTCGACCGTGGTACCGATATTCATGAACAGCGACGAGTTGTCGGGAATGTGGTCGGCCACCAGCATGGCGATGCGGTCTTTTTCCTGCTGGTTCCAGTTCTTGCGCTTGACGTAGTCTTCATTCTGCACGCTGTTGCTGCCGAGTCCGGCGCCGCCGTGATAGCGGCGCAGAATATCCTCTTCTGCCAGCATGTTGATATCGCGGCGGATGGTCTGCGGTGTGACATCCAGTTCGCGTGCCAGTGCATCGATCGACATGTAGCCGTTCTGTTTGACCAGCTGAATGATGCGTTCGTGGCGGGGTTGACGCATTTTTTTGTTCTCCCTCTTGGAAATTTGGCCGAATCTGCTGTTTGTCGCGCTGCGACTTGTTATTGTGAATGCTGGACAGAAGCGGAAATGATGTTCGGCGATGATTCTAAACTGATAATCCGTGAATGCCAAAGCCACGTCCAGGCTGAACTGAACACTTGCTTACGAACATTTTGCCATGCCTTCGTGGCACAATGCCGGCATGCATATTCATAATGGAAAAATAGAGGGAAAAATGTCACAGTATTTGCTCGCTATAGATCAGGGTACCACCAGTTCGCGCGCGATTGTGTTCGATTTGAACGGCCGCCCGGTCAGCAAAGCACAACAGGAGCTGCCGCAGATTTTTCCCTCCGAAGGCTGGGTGGAGCATGATCCGGAGCAGATCTGGGCCGATACGCTGAAAGTCTGCCAGCAGGCTCTGAGCAGCAACGGTGTGACTCCGGCAGCGATTGCCGCAATCGGCATTACCAACCAGCGCGAGACCACCATCGTCTGGGATCGCGCCACCGGCAAACCGATTCACCACGCCATCGTCTGGCAGGATCGGCGCACCGCACCGCAGTGTCAGGCGCTGTATTCGCCGGAGCGCGAACAATGGCTGGCGGCCAAGACCGGGCTGCTGCTCGACCCGTATTTTTCCGCTACCAAGATCAAATGGCTGCTGGATGAAATCCCCGGTGCGCGCCAACGCGCCGAGCGCGGCGAACTGGCGTTCGGCACCATCGACAGCTTTCTGCTGTGGCGCCTGACCGGTGGCCGGGTGCACGCCACCGATGCCACCAATGCGGCACGTACGCTGCTGTTCAATATCCACACGCAACAGTGGGACGACGAGCTGCTGGCGTTTTTCGACATCCCGCGTGCCTTGTTGCCGGATGTGCGCGACAACGCCGCCGACTACGGTCATACCGATGAAAGCCTGTTCGGCGTGCGCATCCCGATCCGCGGCATGGCCGGCGACCAGCAGGCGGCAACGGTGGGCCAGGCATGTTTTACGCCGGGAATGATCAAGAGCACCTACGGCACCGGCTGTTTCATGGTGCTGAATACCGGTGAAACCGCAGTGCAGTCGAACAACCGCCTGCTGACCACGATTGCCTACCGCCTCAACGGCAAGCCGACTTATGCGCTGGAAGGCAGTATTTTCATCGCCGGCGCAGCGGTGCAGTGGTTGCGCGACGCCTTGCAGATGGTGCGCCACGCCAGCGAAACCGAAGAACTGGCGCGGCGTGTGACCGGCACCGGCGGCGTGTATCTGGTACCGGCATTCACCGGACTTGGCGCACCCTATTGGGACCCGCTGGCACGCGGTGCGATAGTTGGCCTGACGCGCGATTCCGGTATCGCGCACATCGTGCGCGCGGCGCTGGAATCGGTGTGCTACCAGTCGCGCGATCTGCTCGAAGCGATGCAGGCCGACGGCGCCGCGCTGCCGAAAGCGCTGCGGGTCGATGGCGGTATGGTCAACAACGATTGGGTAATGGAGTTCCTGTCGGATATTCTCGATGTCCCGGTCGAGCGCCCGGTGGTGCCGGAAACCACCGCGCTCGGCGCCGCCTATCTGGCCGGCCTTGGCGCCGGAATCTACCAGTCGCTCGACGAGCTGGCATCGAAATGGCAACTGGAGCGGGCTTTCTATCCCGAAGCCGAGCCGCAGCGGCGCGATGCGCTGTATCGCGGCTGGCTCGATGCGGTGGCGCGCACCCGCAGCAGCCGCTGATTCAGCGGCAATTCAGCGGCGCCAACTACACTTAGGGTATGCGCCGCTTAATCGTTTTTCCACTTGCCTGCTTCGCCGTTCTGGCCGCCAATGCGGCCGGCGCGGAGGAGCTTGTCATTACCCAGCCCGACCTGAAGCTGCTGGTGCACGAACGCATGTTCAAGGGCCAGGATAAGATCGGCAGCAGTTTTCCCGGCTGTTCAGCCGAGGCCAGCAATCCGCGCGTGGCGCTGCAGAACGGCCGCTTGCTGCTCACCATCTATGGTAAATACGATTGCCTGGCGATGAGCAATGCGCTGGATATTTCCGCTACCGCAGCGATTTTTGCCAGCGGCGATCGTTTCGGCCTGCGCGATTTCCAGTTGATCGAATCGCCGGACGGCTTGCTCAATATGCTGCTCGGCCGCGTTCTCTCTGCGCGCAAAGAGGTCGCGACGCGACTGCAGGAAGCATTGGCGCGCAAGCGCGACGACGAGTCCGAGCTGGAAAAAAAATACCTGATCCAGCATTTGCATGTCGCCGCCGACGGTATTCATCTGCGTTATGTCCCGGCCGGCGAAATTGCGCCAAAAGCAGCGCAATAGCTTGACGCGATTGCGCATCGCCAGAATGGTGTGGCAACTCTAAACTGATTGAAAAATCAATGGAGACACACCAATGCCAATCAACCCCGAGCTGTTTTTGCTGGCGCTGGCACCAGTATTCCTGGCAACTGTGGCGTGGGAGGCTTGGTACTGGCGTGGCAAGCGGCCGATGTATGGCTGGCACGACACCATTTCCAATGCCACGCTGGCGCTGCTGCACCAGGCTTCGGACGCGGTGTTCATGCTGCTGTTCGTGCATACCGTGTACGACTGGACTTATCGTCACGGCCTGCAACTGGTGCCGGACAACTGGTTGATGGTGCCGCTGCTGTTCTTGCTGCAAGATTTTCTCTATTACTGGTTTCATCGCGCCAGCCACCGTATCCGCTGGATGTGGG
>CALMFQ010000228.1 GCA_937863215.1 uncultured Pseudomonadota bacterium | reverse complement strand
CAGGTGACGGATTTTCCGGCCGTTGATGCCGCCTTGTGCATTCAGGGAGTCGAAATACACCTTGGCGCCGAGCGCCAGCCCCTTGCCGGTTTCCGCTGCCACGCCGGTCAGCGGCGACGACTGGCCGATCAGCAGCTCGGCATGGCTTGGCTGTAGCAGGCACAACCCCAGCATCAGCGTCAGCAGACGCCCGAATATCGCTTGTTTCATCAAGTGCTGCCCGTTCGAATGTGCATGGCATGAATTCTATTGCAGATGAAATGTGTTTGGCATTTTATTGCCACATGCCGGATCGATGGTGGCGTCGGCAGTGACCGGGCGCTGCCGGTTTTGCCGCAAATTCGCGTAAACTTGGCGCTCGACCATGGCCGACAAGATGAGGCGGATGATGAAGATAGCGGTATATGCCGGCAGTTTCGACCCGGTGACCAACGGGCACCTGTGGATGATCGAGCAGGGCGTCAAGCTGTTCGACGAGCTGGTGGTGGCGCTGGGCGAAAATCCCGACAAGCGCTATACCTTCTCGTCGGCCGAGCGTCTGCAAATGTTGCGCGACAGTACACAGCACCTGCCACATTTGCGGCTGGAGTCGTTCGAGAACCAGTTTCTCGTCAATTATGCGCAATCGATCGGTGCCAACTACATTCTGCGCGGTGTGCGTACCGCCAGCGATTATGAATTCGAGCGCACCATGCGCTATATCAACGGCGATCTGGTCGGTAGCATCGAAACCGTGTTCCTGATGCCGCCGCGCGAAATTACCGAAGTCAGCTCCACCATGGTCAAGGGATTGGTGGGGCCGCAAGGCTGGCAGCAGGTGGCGCGCAAATATGTGCCGGACCCGGTATATCGGCGTCTGCTGGATTGGGCGGCGTAATCCGATGGCCGATATTTCCGCTTTCGCCAATCGCCTGCGCAAGAATGCCCGCCACTGGTCGAAATGGGCGCGCCGCAATGACATCAGCTGTTATCGCCTGTACGACCGGGATGTGCCGGAGTTTCCATTCGTCATCGATATTTATGGCGACCAGCTGCACCTGCAGGAGGTCGATACCGGCTGGCAGATCGGCGACGACGATTACATCACCTGGCTGGCAACGGTCAGCGCCGCTGCGGCAGAAGTGCTGCAGTTGCCGGACGAGGCGATCCATCTGAAGCAGCGGCGACGCCAGAAAGGTCTGGAGCAGTACGAGAAGGCTGGCGAGCAGGGCGAAGAATTCGTCGTTGAAGAGGGTGGATTGAAGTTCGGCATCAACCTCGACCAGTATCTCGATGTCGGTCTGTTTCTCGATCATCGCAACACCCGGGCAATGGTGCGCGCCGAAGCTGCCGGCAAGCGCTTCCTCAATCTGTTTGCCTATACCGGCAGTTTCACTGTCTATGCCGCGCACGGCGGCGCTACATCGAGCGTCACTGTGGACATGTCGAATACCTATCAGGCGTGGACGCAGCGCAATCTCGAATTGAACGGCCTGGCCGGGCCGCAGCATCGCCTGCAGCGCGCCGACGTGTTCCGCTATCTGGAAGATGCGGAAACGGCCGGCGAGCGCTTCGATCTGATCGTAATGGACCCGCCGACGTTCTCCAATTCCAGCAAAATGCAGGGGGTGCTGGACGTGCAGCGCGACCACGTGTGGCTGGTTGCGCAATGCATGACCCTGCTGGCACCGGGCGGTACGCTGTATTTCTCCAACAACCTGCGTTCATTCGAATTGGACGAATATTTGACGGAAATCCATCGTGTCGAAGAGATCAGTCATTTGACTGTGCCGGAAGATTATCGCAACAAGAAAATCCATCGTTGCTGGAAAATCAGGCATTTATAAAATTCATGCAAATATTTTGCATTTAGTGTTTGACAGCCCGGAGCGATTTGACCATAATGCGCGGCTCATTCAGGAGGGATTCCCGAGCTGTCAAAGGGATCAGACTGTAAATCTGACGGCCATGCCTTCGAAGGTTCGCATCCTTCTCCCTCCACCAGAATTTAG
>CALMFQ010000227.1 GCA_937863215.1 uncultured Pseudomonadota bacterium | reverse complement strand
GAACAAGGGCGCCGCACGGATGCGGCGCCCTTGGTTTTGATGCTGCGGCGAGGCCGGCTCAGCCGACCAGCTGTTCCATGGTCAGCATGAACACAAAACCGTCGCCGCCGCTGGTTTCCAGCCAGGTGAACGGCAGCTCCGGATAGGCTGCTTCCAGCTCTTCGCGATTGTGGCCGATCTCCACTACCAGCAGTCCGTGCGGGCTGAGGAATTGCGGTGCATTGTCGATCAGCAGGCGCACCGCATCCAGCCCGTCATCGCCTGAGGCCAGCGCCATTTCCGGCTCGGCGCGGTATTCCGCCGGCAGTTCGGCCATCGACGGTGCATTGACGTAGGGCGGATTGCTGATGATCAAGTCGTATTGCCGCCCCTGCAGGCCGGTGAACAGATCCGACCGGATCGGTTCGATCCGGTCGCCCAACCCGTAGTCATCGATATTGCGTTGTGCCACCGCCAGCGCGTCGGCAGACAGATCGACCGCATCGATCTGCGCATCCGGAAACGCGTCGGCCATCAGGATCGCCAGACAGCCGGAGCCGGTGCACATGTCCAGCGCGTTATGAATCAGCTCCGGATAGTCCACCCACGGTTGCAGGTGCTGGCGCAGCAGCTCGGCAATGAACGAGCGCGGTACGATTACGCGTTCATCGACGTAGAATTTGTACTCGCCCAGCCAGGCCTCGTTGGTCAGATAGGCTGCCGGCTTGCGCTGTTCGACCCGGCGCTGCAGCACGTTGAGCACTGCGTCGATTTCCTGCGGCAGCAGGCGCGCGTCGAGGAACGGCTGCAGATGCGTCAGCGGCAGCTTGAGCGTATGCAGGATCAGGTACGCGGCGTCGTCATAGGCATTGTCGGTGCCGTGGCCGTAGAACAGGTCGGCGGCTTGAAAACGACTGACGGCAAAACGCAGCAGGTCGCGAACGGTAAACAGGTGCTGGCGGGCTTGATCGAACATATGGGGGGTCTCCGGGTGTCGCCGGCATTATACGCGCTCGGGCCGACGGCGCGGCGGGTTTACTTGCGCCGGCGGCTGGCGACGAACAACACCGCCAGCACGATCAGCGGCATGGCCAGCAGCTCGCGCTCGCCGATCTGCTCGCCGCCCAGCGCCCAGCCCAGCAATACCGCAACCGGCGGATTGACGTAGGCGTAGCTGCTGGCCAGCGCCGGCCGGACATTGCGCAGCAGGAACGAAAATGCCGAATAGGCGATCATCGAGCCAAACAGGATCAGGTAGGCCAGCGCGCCGAGTGCCGGCCAGCCTGGCAGCGTGTGCAATTGCTCGCCCTTGATCAGGCTCAGCAGCGCCAGCAACATGCCGGCCAGCAGCATTTGCGTTGCTGCCGACATCAGTCCCGGCGGCATCTGCAATTGCCCGCCCCAGACCGTGGCGAATGCCCACGAGCTGGCTGCAATCACCAGCAGCAGTGCGCCGCCGGGGCTGGCGCGCAGCTCGTGGCTGCCGCTCAGCAACAGCATGCCGATCAGCCCGGTGCTTATTCCAAGCCATTCGCCGGCACTTGGCCGGTAACCCCACAGGCGACTGAAAATCACCGTAAGCAGCGGCACGATTGCCACCACCATTGCCGCCAGCGCCGATGAGACACTTTGTTCCGCCCAGGTTACCGCACCGTTGCCAACGGCCAGCATCATGCTGCCGATCATGCCGGCGTTGCGCCACTGGATTGCTGTCGGACGCGGCTCGCCGCGCAGCCGCAAAAACAGGTACATGCTGCCGCCGGCGAGCAGGAAACGGATCGCCGCCATCGTCAGCGGCGGAATCTCGGCGACGCCGATACGGATCGCCAGATAGGTCGAACCCCAGATCAGGTAGGTGGCGAGCAGGGCCAGTAGCAGCTTGACACGGAAAGACGGCATGGTTGAACCGGTATTGCTGGGCCGGTCATTATACCGGCGCCGGGTGGCTGCACCTGCGGAATCTCGCAAGAATCGGCGCAAGCGTGTAAAATGGCGCGTTTTACTTTGTTGATCAAGGTGTTCGGAAAAGCCATGGCACGCTACGACGATATTCTCGAATTTGAACCCAATCTGACCGGCAGTGGTCTGCGCATCGGCGTTGTTGTGTGCCGCTTCAATGCCGACGTCTGCGAGGGGCTGTTGTCTGCCTGCACCGCACAGCTGCTGGAACTCGGCGTGGCCAAGACAGACATGCTGATCGCCAGCGTGCCGGGCGCGCTGGAAGTACCGCTGACGCTGCAGCGCATGGCCGAGAGCGGCAGGTTTGATGGCCTGGTGGCGCTGGGCGCGGTGATTCGCGGCGAAACCTACCATTTCGAAGTGGTATCGAACGAATCCGCCGCCGGCATTACCGCAGTGCAGCTGGAAACCGGTATGCCGATCGCCAATGCCATCCTCACTACCGAAAACGACGACCAGGCGCTGGTGCGCATGCACGTCAAGGGCGCCGAAGCGGCGCAGGTTGTGGTGGAAATGGTTAACCTGCTGAAGAAACTGAAATAATGAAGAGCGCACGCCGCAAAGCCCGCGAATTCGCGGTACAAGGGTTGTACCAGTGGCAACTGGTGCAGGATACGCCGCCGCGCATCGAACAGAATCTGGCCGAAACTCCCGGCTTTACCAAATGCGACCTGTCGCTGTTCCGCACCACCATGTACGGTGCGGTGAAACATGCCGATACTTTGCGCTCTGCGCTGCAGCCGTATCTCGATCGCGCCTGGGACGAAGTCAGTCCGGTCGAGCGTGGCGTGTTGCTGGTGGCGGCATTCGAGCTGGTGCACATGCCCGAGACGCCGTATCCGGTAATCATCAATGAGGCAATCGAGTTGTCGAAGACTTTCGGCGGCAATGAGGGGCACAAATTCATCAACGGCGTGCTGGACAAATTCGTCGAGCAGGCGCGTTCGGTTGAAGTCAATGCAACCCGCAGCCAGCGCGGCTCCCGGCCATCCGGCCCGGCTGCCTGATCCACTTTGTCGGGATGCACGATAACGGGGCCGTATGGCCCCGTTTGTTTTCAGCTGCCGAACAGATACACGTAACCGAGGTTGTACCAGCCATGCAGTAGCATCGGGCTCGACAGTCGCTGGTGCCGCTCGTAAAACAACCCAAACAGCAGCGATGGCACGAATACGCCGGCGGCGTGAAACGGCGAGTGGTTGAGCAGGTGCAGCAGCGCAAAGGCGAGACTGGCGAGCAGATTGGCGCGGCTGATGCCGCACGCCCTGCTGGCAGGGTCGAGACGCTGTTGCAGCGATCCCTGCAGCCAGCCACGGAAAACGATCTCTTCCAGCGGCGGGTATACCAGCACCGCCATCAGCAGCGGCAGCGGCGATGTCAGCGGCCAGTCCGGCCGGAAGCGCAGCGGCGGTGTCAGCTGCCACAACAACAGCCAGCATAGTGGCCCGGCCAGTAGCGCCAGCCAGAACAGCCGGTCGTTTGCAGCGGAAGCGGAGGGGCGGATGGACATCGGTTCAGCCTGAAATCATGCGCCGGGCGTGGCAGATCAGTCTCAAGCCGGGCAGACTGCCAGCTTCAGGCAGCCGGATAGATTGCCGCATTGCTCAATTGGCGTGCGCGTTTTTTCAGCTCGCGGGTGCGGGCGTCGATCACCTGGACAAAGCTCTGCCCGGGCATTTCCAGCGTGTCCACCAGCTGGCGCGCGAACTGCGCGTCGTCGGCCGCCGAATGCAGCGGCCAGAGACGTCGCTCGACCAGCAACACATACAGCGAACGGTCGGCGAAATACTGCACTTGCTTGCAGGTAAGCCAGGCGCGCCGGATCGACGGATGATTGGCGAGCTGTGCCTGCAGTCGCGCCAGTTGCGCCGGGCGCAGATCGTGCGCCAGCAGCGTATCGCTGACGCTGACCGAGACCCGTTCCGCCAGTGCGCGATCTTCCAGTGCGGCGCGTTCGCACGCTGTCTGGTAGTAGTTTTCCGCTTCGCGGCTGCGCCCCTGACGTTGCAGGAATTCATACGCCAGTCGGCAGCTTGGGATGATCGCTTTCTGATCCAGGCGCATCGCCGTTTCCAGTAGCGCCAGCCCCTGTTCGTTGTCGTCCGCCAGCAACAGGCGCCCGGCAGCGAAACAGGTGGGGGCGTGTTCCGGGTGCTGCGCGAGGATTTCCAGATACAGCGCACGTGCCGCCGCCGGGCTTTCCAGCTCCTCGATCAAGTGTGCGCGGCGATAGGCGTCGTCAAGCTCAATGCTGCCGCTGACCACCTGCCGGTTCAGCTGCGCCAGCTTGTCGCGCGCCGCCTGCCGCTGGCGGTGGCGCTGCTGCCATTCGGGCAGGATGCGCGCGCGCCAGGCATCGTCCAGCTTGCCTTGCAACACGCCCAGCCGGTTGCACAGCAGCACTTGGCCGGCACATTTACTGGCCGGCTTGGGCAATTGCGGAAATGCGCCGATGTGCTCCAATCGCTCGCGCAGCGACGGGTGCGAGGCATGGCTGCCGGTCTGTTCCGCCAGCGCCTGCTGCAGCCAGATTTCGCATGGCGCTTCTGCCATGCCGGCGGCGAATGCCGTGCGCAGATTGCTGTAAGGTGCGATATCGGGTTGCGGCTGCTGCTCGGCCTTGCGCATCAGCTTGGGCCAGTAGTCTTCGAGCAGGAAGCGTAGTTTCAGCCGCACCAGGATCAGCGCGTCGGCGCAGGCTTCCTTGCCGGCAACCCGCGCCGCGGCCTGATCGGCGTCGAATTCGTGCTGGCGTGCCAGCGGCCGGCTGCAGGCTTCGAAATACGGGGCAAAGCGGCTGACAAATCCGGCCAGCCATTGCTGCAGCCACGGATAGCCGTCCTGCAGACGGGCGTGTAGCTGGCTCCAGTATTCGCGCTGGCTGTAAATCCAGCGGGAGCTGCCGCCGCCGGTGCCGGACAGATGGCCGAATTCGTGCGCCACCACTGCGGCAAACTGTTTGACCGACAACCCCTGCAGCAGCGGCAGCCCGAGCAGCAGATAATGCCGCCGCGGGCCGAACATGCCCCAGCGCGGCTGGCTGTACAGCGCGGCGTTGAACTGGTCGGTGAGCAACACATACCGGATGCGCACGTGCAGCTTGAGCTTGCGGCGGACTTTATCGAGCAGCGCGAACAGTTCCGGCACTTCGCCGCGTGTGACGCGGATTCCCTGCGGCGGTCGTGGCGCGCTGTAGAGCATGCTGTAGCCAAGCCAGAGCGCGGCGCCCGGCAACACTGCCAGCGTCAGCAGCGATCCGGCTGTCAGCAGTGGCGCGCCGCCGATCTGTCGTGCCAGCCAGATGGCGCCACCCAGCAGCGCCAGCCAGGCGACGACAATGCAGCCATGGCCGAACAGCGCCAGCGCGACGATGCGGGCGCGGTAGCGCCGCGGGTGTTCGGATGCTTCGACTTCCATGCGCGCCAGGAGCGTTGCGTGGGGTTCGTGCGCGGGAATGTCGGTAATGGAATTGTTCATTTGAAACAAAATCATAACACTGCAATATATGCTGTTGGCAAGTATTTGGATTGATCGCTGCAGCGGGAGTTCCGCGCTTGGCCGGCGATCGTGCGTAAAATGCGCAGATTGCAGTTTCAGGATGGCCCGATGTTTTCTGTTTTCGATCATGCAATGATGGCACGTGCGCTGCGCCTGGCACAGCGCGGTATGTTCATTACCACCCCCAATCCGCGCGTCGGTTGTGTGATTACCCGTGGCGAAACGGTGCTGGGTGAGGGGCATACCCAGCCGGCCGGGCAGGATCATGCCGAAGTTCAGGCGCTGAAAGCGTGTGCGGCCGCCGCTGCGGATACCCGTGGCGCTACCGCCTATGTAACACTGGAACCCTGCAGCCATTTCGGCCGTACTCCGCCGTGCGCCGATGCCTTGCTGCGCGCCGGCATCGGCCGGGTTGTGGCGGCAATGGTCGATCCGAATCCGCTGGTGGCGGGCAACGGGCTGCGCAAATTGCAGCAGCAGGGCATCGAAACCGCAGCCGGCCTGCTGGCAGCCGAGGCGCGCGAGCTGAATATCGGCTTTGTCTCGCGCATGGAGCGTGGCCGACCGTGGCTACGCGTCAAGCTGGCGGCCAGCATCGATGGCAGGACGGCCTTGGCGAACGGTGTCTCGCAATGGATCACTGGGCCGGCGGCACGTGCCGACGTACATCGCTGGCGTGCGCGCAGTTGTACCATGCTTACCGGCAGCGGCACGGTACTGGCCGACGATCCGGAACTGACGGTGCGGCTGGTGGCAACTACGCGCCAGCCACAGCGCATTGTCGTCGATTCACAATTGCAGACGCCGCCGGACGCGAAGATCGTCGCTCCCGGCACGCTGATCGTCTGCGCCAACGCCGAAACCCAACGCGCAGCGGCGCTGCAGCAACGCGGTGCCGAGCTGTTGGCGCTGCCGGCGGCGGACGGGCGAATCGATCTGCCGGCATTGCTGACCGAGCTCGGCCGGCGCGGCTGCAACGAGGTGATGGTGGAGGCCGGCGCCGGGCTGGCCGGTGCATTGTTGCAGAACCGGCTGGTTGACGAGATCGTGCTGTATCAGGCTCCGCTGCTGCTGGGCAGCGGCGCGCGCGGCCTGTTCGAAGTCCCACTGCTGAGCGCGATGGCGCAGCGCACCGAGCTGAGCCTGCACGACCTGCGTCAGATCGGCAAAGATATCCGCATGATTCTGCGCCCGGCATGAGCACATTCAAGGATCACTTTTCCGCTGGCGCCAGCGAGTACGCACAATTCCGGCCAGGCTACCCGGATGCACTGTTTGCCTGGCTGGCCGCGCAATGTCCGGCAAACGGCCTGGGCTGGGACGTCGCCACCGGTAGCGGTCAGGCAGCCAGCGGGGTGGCGCGATATTTCCGGCAGGTAGTGGCGAGCGACGCCAGCGCTGCGCAGCTGGCCAATGCGCAGCTGCATCCGGCGGTCGAATACCGTTGCGAGCAGGCAGAGCGCAGCTCGTTGGCGGATGGCTCGGTCGATCTGATTACTGTCGCGCAGGCGCTGCACTGGTTCGATTTGCCGCGCTTTCTTGCCGAGGCGCAGCGGGTACTGCGGCCCGGCGGGTTGCTTGCGGTGTGGAGCTATGGCCAATTGCGTGGCGACGCGCAGATCGACGACTTGCTGAGCCATTACTACAGCGATATCGTCGGTCCGTGCTGGCCGCCGGAGCGGCGCTGGCTGGAGCAGGGCTACGCCGGTCTGGACTGGCCGTTCGCCACGCTTGCCGCACCCGCCTTCGAGTTGAGCGCCGAGTGGACGCAGGCGCAGTTGCTCGGCTATCTCGGCACTTGGTCTGCTACCCGGGAATATTGCCGCAGGTATGGCAGCGACCCGCGCCAGCTGATCGCCGCCGGGCTTGCCAGCGCCTGGGGCGAACAGCCAGTACGGCTGATCCGCTGGCCGCTGGCGCTGAAAGTCGGCCGGCTGGGGGGCAACGGCTAGGCAGCACGGGCTGCCACGCTATAATGCGTTTTTCCCCTGCGGCAGAAAGAAGCGAATCCATGTTCACCGGTATCATCCAGACGCTAGGCCATATATCCCATCTCGAAGCCCGTGGCGGCGACGTGCGCCTGACCATCAAGGCGCCGGGCCTGGATTTCTCCGACGTCCGGCTGGGCGACAGCATCGCCTGCAATGGCGTGTGTCTGACCGCAATCGAACTGACTGGCGACAGCTTTGTCGTCGATGTCTCGCGCGAAACCCTCAATTGCACCGTAGGGCTGGATCAGCCGGGCAAGGAAGTGAACCTGGAAAAGGCGCTGCGCCTGGCCGACCGCCTCGGCGGCCATCTGGTGTCCGGCCATGTGGATGGCGTCGGTGAAGTGGTGTCGTTTGACCCGATTGACGACTGTTTCGAGCTGGTGATTGCCGCTCCGGCCGCGCTGGCCAAATATATCGCCGCCAAGGGCTCGATCACCGTCAATGGCGTCAGCCTCACCACCAACCGCGTCGATGGCGTCAAATTCAGCATCAACCTGATTCCGCACACTATCCAGCAAACCACCTTGAAACACCTCAAGGCCGGCAGCCCGGTGAACCTGGAAGTGGACCTGATCGCGCGTTACGTCGAGCGCATGCTGGGCGAACGGGGCTAAGCGGCATCCAGGTAAAAGATAACGAGGCCGCTGTGGCGGCCCACCACCAAAACAAGGATTTTCATGAGCAACCCAGCCATTTCCCCGATTCAGGACATCATCGCCGACATCCGTGCCGGCAAGATGGTGATTCTGGTTGACGACGAAGATCGCGAAAACGAAGGCGACCTGATCATCGCTGCCGATTACGTCACGCCGGAAGCGATCAACTTCATGGCCAAATACGGCCGTGGCCTGATCTGCCTGACGCTGACGCGCGAGCGCTGCCAGCAGCTGGATCTACCGCTGATGGTGACGCGCAACGGCACCTCCTATGGCACCAACTTCACCGTTTCGATCGAAGCCGCAGAAGGCGTATCCACCGGCATCTCCGCCGCCGACCGCGCCCGTACCGTGCGCGTGGCGGTGGCCAAACATGCCAAGGCCGAAGACCTGGTGCAGCCGGGCCACATCTTCCCGCTCAAGGCGCAGGATGGCGGCGTGCTGGTGCGCGCCGGACACACCGAAGCCGGTTGCGACCTGGGCACACTGGCCGGCCTGACCCCGGCATCGGTGATCTGCGAAATCATGAACGATGACGGCACCATGGCGCGCTTGCCGGAGTTGCTCAAGTTCGCCGAAGAACACAAGCTGAAAATCGGCACCATCGCCGACTTGATCCAGTATCGCCATCAGCACGAAAAACTGGTTGAGCGCGTGGTCGAGCGCAAGCTGCAGACCGCACACGGCGAATTCGATCTGATCGTCTACCGCGACCTGACCGCCAACAGCCTGCAACTGGCGCTGGTGAAAG
>CALMFQ010000226.1 GCA_937863215.1 uncultured Pseudomonadota bacterium | reverse complement strand
CGCGCATTTACCACAAACGCGACCGCGCACGGCTGACGCTGATCCTGCGCGGCAAACGGCTGGGTTTCTCGCTGAGCGAAATCCGCTACCTGCTCGATCTGTACGATCAGGCGCAGGACGAAAAGCCGCAGCTGCGCGAGCTGCTGAACGCACTGTCGCAGAAACGCACCGCACTGGAAGGCCAGAAAGCCGACATCGAAGCGCTGCTGGCGGAAATGGATTCGCTCGCGGCGCGTGCCAAGGAAATCCTCGGAAAATAATCTCTCGCTGCAGTTTGCCGTCAGTACCGCCATTTTTATGCTGCGGCCATATTGACGTTAACGTCAACTGCACATTATGATTCGACCAGATCGACAAAGGATCTAATCTGGATTGAACCGGCGGGCAGCGCGCTGTCCGCCGTTTTTTTGCCTGCAGCAGGCGCTATGCTGAATAACCCACCGCATTCTGGAGCACCGGCATGATCTCCTACCCCAGCCTCAACTTCGCCCTCGGCGATAATATCGACATGCTGCGCGACAGCGTGCAGCAATTTGCAGCCAAAGAGCTGGCGCCACGCGCCGCCGGCATCGACAGCGGCAATGAATTCCCGGCCGACATGTGGCGCAAGTTTGGCGACATGGGCCTGCTGGGGCTGACAGTGGAAGAAGCATACGGCGGCGCCGGCCTGGGTTATCTGGCGCATATCGTGGCGATGGAAGAAATCAGCCGTGCTTCGGCGTCGGTCGGCTTGTCGTATGGCGCGCACTCGAATCTGTGCGTCAACCAGATCCGCCGCAACGGCACAGCGGAACAGAAACAAAAATACCTGCCCAAGCTGATTTCCGGCGAACACGTTGGCGCATTGGCGATGAGCGAGCCGAATGCCGGCTCCGACGTGGTATCGATGAAACTGCGTGCCGATAAACAGGGTGACCGCTACATCCTCAACGGCAGCAAGATGTGGATCACCAACGGCCCGGATGCCGACACGCTGGTGGTGTACGCCAAAACCGACCTCAGCGCCGGCCCGCGCGGCATGACCGCCTTCATCATCGAAAAAGGCTTCAAGGGCTTCAGCACCGGCAACAAGCTGGACAAACTCGGCATGCGCGGCTCCAACACCGCCCCGCTGTTTTTTGACGACTGCGAAGTGCCGGCGGAAAACGTGCTCGGTGAAGTCGGCAAAGGCGTCAACGTGCTGATGAGCGGCCTCGATTACGAAC
>CALMFQ010000225.1 GCA_937863215.1 uncultured Pseudomonadota bacterium | reverse complement strand
ACCGCGCGGCTCGACGACATCGACAGCGCGCGTTATGCCGCCATCTTTTTTGCCGGCGGCCACGGCACGATGTGGGATTTTCCGGGCAGCCCGGCGGTGCAGCGGGTAACGCGGGAAGTCTACGAAGCCGGTGGTATTGTCGGCGCGGTATGCCACGGCCCGGCTGCCTTGGTGAATGTGAAGCTGAGCGACGGCCGTTACCTGGTGGACGGCAAACGCGTCAGCGCCTTTACCGATGCCGAGGAGGCTGCCGTGCAGCTCGACAGCGTGGTGCCGTTCCTGTTGGCCAGTACGCTGGTCGAACGCGGCGCGCACCATGAAGCGGCGCCGAACTGGCAGGCGCAGGTGATTGCCGAGCAGCGGCTGGTAACCGGGCAGAACCCGCAATCTGCCACCGGCGTGGCCGAGGCCTTGCGCGATCTGTTGCTCACTGCCGCCGGATGAGTGGGAGTGGCGGAGCCTGGCTGGGCCGGCCCCGCCGGTTGGTTTATTTCCTGAACAAACCGGCGATCCGTCCTCCGACGCTGACCAACAGCAGTACCAAGGCACCGGCAATCACGCCGGCCAGTGCGTCCAACAGGGTAGGAGTGGCTGCTTCCAGCAGGCCGCCGATTGCCGGCACGCTGCCGGTGGCATGTGCCAGGGTGTGGATCAGGTCGTGGGCGCCGGGGGTGCCGTGGGTCAGGATGCCGCCGCCGACCATGAACATTGCCACAGTGCCAACCACCGCCAGTGCCTTCATCAGCGGTGGCGCCGCATTCAGCAGCAGGCGGCCGAGGCTGCGCACACCGGCAATGCGGCCGGTACGGCTCAGGTGCAGGCCGGCGTCGTCCATCTTGACGATGGCGGCGACCAGACCGTAAACGCCGACTGTCATGATCACGGCAATTGCCGACAGCACCGCTACCTGTTTGATAAAGCCGGCATCGGCGACAGTGCCGAGCGCGATGACGATGATTTCCGCCGACAGGATGAAATCGGTGCGGATTGCGCCTTTGATCTTGTCCTGTTCCAGCGTCACCAGGTCGATATGCGGATCGGCCAGTGCCGCGCTCAGCTCGGCGTGGTGAGCCTCGTCTTCGGCACTGCCGTGCAGGAATTTGTGTGCCAGCTTCTCGAAGCCTTCGAAACACAGATAGGCTCCGCCCAGCATCAGCAGCGGGGTGATCGCCCATGGCAGGAAGGCGCTGATCGCCAGCGCCAGCGGCACCAGAATCACCTTGTTCTTCAGCGAGCCGACCCCCACCGCCCACACTACCGGCAATTCGCGTTCGGCGCTGACACCGGCAACCTGCTGGGCATTCAGCGCCAGATCGTCGCCCAATACACCGGCGGTTTTCTTCGCCGCAACTTTGCTCATTACTGCCACGTCATCGAGGATGGTGGCGATGTCGTCGATCAGGGCCAACAGGCTGCTTCCGGCCATGTTCAGTAACCCCGCTGCGACAGGTTGCGCCGGGCCGCGTAGGCCGCCGGCCGGGCAGAATGCCGGTTGGCGCCGGTTTTTGCTGGATTCATCAGGGGCTCCTTGTTGCCGGGTGGTAAATGCAGGCCGCATCTTGCCGCATGCTGGAGCGCCGATCAACCGTCGCAGCCGGCAGAGGAGGGTTTGCCGGCCGGTATGGGCGGTCCGCTCGCAGCAATGAAAAAGCCCGCAGTAACGCGGGCTTGTCGCAGAGCGAGGATAAGACTATTGCGCCAGAATATTGTCGACCATGACTTTCAGGTCGGGCTCGGCAACCTTGCCCTTGTGCGGCGGCATCGGGATCGGGCCCCAGACACCGGAACCGCCGTCGGAGACTTTTTTCACCAGTTGCGCCGAGGCAGCGGAATTACCCTTGTACTTCTTGGCAATTTCCTGGAATGCCGGGCCAACCAGCTTTTTGTCCTTGGCGTGACAGGCCATGCAACCGCTGTCGGTCAGCAGTTTCTGCGCATCGGCTGCGCTGGCCGGGTTCGACAGCCACATGCATGCGGCGCCACCGAGTACCAGTAATGAGCGGATCAACATTTGCTTCTCCTTGCGCGTATCGGCCGGGCCTTGCGGCCCGGCGAAGCTGCGATCAATAGATGTCGTGCTGGGTGTTGTGGACGTTGAACTTGCCGGTCGGAGTGATCAGTTTCGGATCCTTGATCACTGCTTTCAGCTTGCGGGTCTTGTCGTCAACCACCACGATTGCGGATTGCTTGTCTTTTGCGCTCCACACCGAGAACCAGACTTCATCGCCAGCCTTGTTGTACTCCGGCTGTACCACACGTTTGGCGCCATCGCCCAGGCCGGCCCATTCGGCGATCGGCAGGGTCTGGTAGCCTTTGCCCAGGTTGTTGATGTCGTACACCGCGATGGTTTGCGAGTTTTTCGCATCCGGGTTCAGCGGAGTATCCACCCACAGGTTTTTCGACTTCGGATGGGTCTTGATGAACAGCGAACCGCCGCCCTGGCCCTTCACGACTTCAACCACTTTCCACGCATTGGCCTTGTGTTTCACCGGATCGGTACCGATCAGCGTGATGTCCTCGGCGCCCAGGTGCGAAGTTGCCCACACCGGGCCGAATTTCGGATGGTTGAAGTTGGCGCCGCGACCCGGGTGCGGAATCTTGCCCACATCCACCAGTGCCGCCAGCTTGTCTTCCTTGGTGTCGACCACGGCGATCTTGTTCGATGCGTTGGCGGCTACCAGGAAGTAACGGCCGGTGCTGTCGAAGCCGCCGTCATGCAGGAACTTGGCTGCATCGAGAGTGGTGGTTTTCAGGTTGCTCAGATCCGAGTAGTCCACCATCATGATCTTGCCGGATTCCTTGGCATTGATCACGAATTCCGGTTTGTAGTGCGAAGCCACGATCGAAGCCACGCGCGGTTCCGGGTGATACTCGTTGTCCACGGTCATGCCGCGGGTCGAAACCACTTTTTTCGGTTTCAGGGTATCGCCATCCATGATCACGTATTGCGGCGGCCAGTAGGTGCCGGCAACGGCGATCTTGTCTTCCCAGCCCTTGAACTTGGAAGTTTCAACCGAACGCGCTTCCAGACCCACCTTGATCTCGGCGACGTTGTCCGGTTTTTCCATCCACAAGTCGATCAGGTTGATACGTGCATCGCGACCGATCACGTACAGATAACGGCCGGAAGCCGAGATACGCGAAATGTGTACCGCATAGCCGGTTTTGACGATGTTGATGATCTTTTTGCTATCGCCATCGATCAGCGCAACTTCACCGCTGTCACGCAGGGTGACGGAGAAGATGTTGTCGATGTTGTAGTTGTTCATTTTCTTGGTCGGACGCTTGGATACCGGAATGATTTCCTTGCGGGTCTTCTCGATATCGGCCAGCGAGTATTCCGGCGGGGTCGGCGGTTCTTGCTGAATGTAACGAGCCATCAGATCCACTTGCTCGTCGGTCAGCTCACCCGAGGTGCCCCAGTTCGGCATACCGGCCGGCGAACCGTACTTGATGAATACTTTCAGATAGTCGGTGCCGTTGGCCAGGGTTTTGTCGGTGGTCAGCGGTTTGCCGGTCGCACCCTTGCGCAGCACGCCGTGGCAGCCGGCGCAGCGTTCGAAATAGATCTGTTTGCCTTTTTCGAACTCCACCTTGGTCATCGGCGGGGCTTTCGGGTTGATGTTCTGGTGCATTTCCTCACCGGCCAGCGGCGAACCGCCTGCCTGGTAAGCGGCTTCCGGCTTGGTTACGTGCTTGGCGTCTTCAGCGAATGCCGAGGTAACTGCCAGCGGCAACGCCGCCAGCATGAACAGCCCGGTAAGTCGTTTGAATCCCTTTTGAGTCATAATTGTTCTCCTTGTTACGGCACCTGTTGAAAGACGGCTGCAAACCCGCGCCAGAGCGCGATGTCTGCCGGGTCAACGCTATCATCCTGCCGGTCGCATCTGCGATCCTTGATTGTCGTCAACTCATTATTTGATTCGATTCCGGCAAAAGCACTAGTCCCAAAGAACTATAAAGCGCCATTCAATCGAACCAATTGAAATGCTTTAATTTATTTAGACAAAAAATCGGTAAATTGCATTATTTGGCGCTTGATTCGGTTTATTGGCCGGAGAAAGCAATTTCAGGATTTTTTGATGTTGGTCAATAAATGCGTCGCCGGGCAGCTGGCAGAGGCAAAGTCTGATTCATATCAAACCAATCCTGTATGATAAATGTTCTCATTCCGCTACGTGCCATGCAGCCCGGATCGGGCTTTTCCGGCGTCATGGCGCCAGTTGAATTGCGCCTGCTCTTGCCGTATCGAGGATTATCCGAAATGACCGAACACGTAATGTCTCCGCCGCCCGCCGCAGCCATCAAATGGCCTGCCGGCGATCTGGCGATGTGGTTTTTCATCCTGGCCGAACTGCTGGTATTCGGCGTATTTTTTGCCGCCTATGCGTTCACCCGGGCGCACCACGTGGAATTGTTCAATACCTCGCAGCAGAGCCTCGACCGGACTTCCGGCATGATCAATACCATGGTGCTGATCAGCGGTAGCTATTGCGTGGTGCGTGGCTGTCAGGCGATCCGCAGCGGCCTGTCGCAGGCTTGTGCGCGCTGGCTGTGGGCCGGCTTCGGCAGCGGGGCAGTATTCGTGGTGATCAAGCTGGGCGAGTTTTCCGCCAAGCTGGGTGCGGGCATCACGCTGTCGACCAATCCGTTCTACATGTTCTATCTGTCGCTGACTTTCTTCCATTTCATGCACGTGATCCTGGGCATGGTGATTCTGGCGGCGGTGGCGGTCAAGGCGGGGCAGGGCGGTTACAGTGCGGCCGAACACAGCGGTGTGGAAACCGGAGCCTCTTATTGGCATATGGTGGACCTGGTGTGGATCGTGCTGTTTCCACTGGTTTATGTATTGCACTAGAGCGGGGCACAGATGACGAATAAACTGACTGCAACCCTGATCTGGGCCGTGTTGCTGTTGCTGACACTGGCATCCTGGTCGCTGGGCGAACTCAACCACTTGGGATTGGCAACCGCCTTGCTGATCGGCGCGATCACTCTGGGCAAGGGCTGGCTGGTGGCCGACTTTTTCATGGGCCTGAAAGCCAGTGGCGGCCTGTTCCGCTGGCTGGTGGTCGGCTGGCTGGTGCTGGTGATCGGCCTGATCGCAATTGCCTACCATATTCCCGGCTGATGCGCTGTCTGGCTTTACTCAAGCCCGGCCAAACTTCCCGGCCGCAATAAAGTCTGACTGGTATCGGGCTGCATGCGGCCGATACCTGTCCTCATAACAACCATCCCCAGTTTTTTGCGAGAAATTGCCGTGAACCAGATGACCCGCAACATCGACGTGCCGCTGTACCAACCGGTCGGCAACGAATGCGAAGTGTTCGAACATGCCTGGCGCAACCGCCTGCCGTTGCTGATCAAGGGGCCGACCGGCTGTGGCAAGACGCGCTTTGTCGCCCACATGGCGGCACAGCTTGGCCGGCCGCTGATTACCGTTTCCTGCCACGACGACCTGAGCGCCGCCGATCTGGTCGGCCGGCATCTGATCGGCGATGGCCAGACCTACTGGAGCGATGGCCCGCTGGCACGTGCAGTGAGGCAGGGCGCTATCTGCTATCTGGATGAAATTGTTGAAGCGCGCAAGGATACGACCGTCGTGCTGCATCCGCTCACCGATGACCGGCGCATCCTGCCGATCGAACGTACCGGCGAAGAGCTGCAGGCGCCGGATGAATTCATGCTGGTGGTGTCGTACAACCCTGGCTACCAGAATCTGCTCAAAAGCCTCAAGCCCTCTACCCGCCAGCGTTTTGTCGCGATGAGTTTCGATTTCCCGCCACCGGCGGTCGAGCAGCAGGTGGTGATCAGCGAAACCGGTATCGACAGCGCGCTGGCGCAACGGCTGGTGAATCTGGTCACGCATTTCCGCCAGCTGAAAGACCACGATCTGGAAGAAGCCGCATCGACCCGCTTGCTGGTGTATGCCGCCAGCCTGATCAAATCCGGTTTCGACCCGGTGGCCGCCTGCAAGGTGGCGCTGATCGAGCCGCTGACCGACGACGCCGATACCGCCGAAGCGCTGTTCGAAGTCGTGCGGGCTACATTCGGCAGGTAATCGTCCGTCAAAGGAGTACGCCATGAATGCCAATACCGAGCGCAATATCGCCCTGCAAGCCGAGCTGTGTTTCCTGCTCAATCTGCTGGTGGCACCGGGGCTGGCGTTCATCGTGCTGTTGCTGATCGCGCGCCGTCACTGGCACAGCGATAACGAGCTGACGCGCTGCCATCTGCGCCAGGCAATCAACGGTAGCATCTGGTCCGGCGTGCTGCTGGCCATGGTCAGCGTGCTGATCCTGGCGATGGGTGGGCTGCACAGCATCTACACCTGGATGATCCTGATCCTGTATTTCATCTGCTGCCATTCGGTATTGATCCTGCTGGGTGTGTGGGGCGTGTCGCAGGCGGCAACCGGCAAGCTGTATGTCTATCCGCTGATCGGAGCAAAAAAGTGGTAAGTCAGGTTCTATCCGCTACCGGTCCACGGGTAGCGCCGCATACCGGTAGCATTGGCGCGATTGGCTGGCTCGGCTGGCCGGTGCAGCGCTGGCGCAATCTGGCACAGATCGGGTTTTTCCTGCTGTTCGTCCTGGCACCGGTATTGAATATTTTCCGCCTCGATCTGAACGTCAAGCATTTCATCCTGTTCGGCATGAACTGGACGCTGGGGCTGGACGATTTCATCGCCGGCAAGATCGGCGCCGGCCAGGCGGCGCTGAATATCGTGCTGCGCGGCTTCCTGCCGATTCTGGCGGCCGGCGGCACGCTGATCTGGGTCAGCTGGAAATGGGGCCGCTTGTATTGTGGCTGGTTGTGCCCGCATTTTTCGGTGGTCGAAACCATCAATTCGACGCTGCGGCGCGCCATCGGCAAACAAAGCCTGTGGGACAGCAAGCCGATGCCGGCACGCAATCCGGACGGCAGTGCGGTGCAATACGATGCCATCTGGTGGCTGGCAGTGCTGCCGCTGGTGATCGGCTTTGCCTTCCTCTGGGCGCTGGTGCTGCTGACCTACCTGCTGCCGCCGGCG
>CALMFQ010000224.1 GCA_937863215.1 uncultured Pseudomonadota bacterium | reverse complement strand
TGACGTACAATGTAAGCGTGTTTACCCCGGAGCCCATCATGCCCCATGCCGCCCTTAGCGATTCCGCCCGTATCAACCTGCGCACCAGTGCCGAAGCCAAGGCGCTGATCGAACGCGCCGCCGCGTTGATGGGTACCACCGTATCCGGGTTCATGTTGCAGAACGCCTACGAAGCCGCGCGCCGTATCGTTGCCGACCACGACACGCTGTTGCTGTCGCAGCAGGCTTTCGACGCCTTTATCGCCAGTTGCGAAACCCCACCCGAGCCGAACGAAGCATTGAAAAAGCTGTTGGCGCGGCGCTGAATGGCGCGTATCGAATTGCTGGCCGCGCCACACCAGCGCAACGGCTTTGACTGCGGCGAGCCTGCGCTCAACGCTTTTTTGCAGCAACAGGCCGGCCAGCAGCAACGGCGCGGCTTTGGCAAAACCTACGTGGCGCTGGCTGATGATGGCATGCAGATTGTCGGCTTTGTCACCGTCAGCGCCGGGCAAGTCGCTGTGGCGCAACTACCGGGCAGCAAAAAGCTGCCGCGCCACCCCGCGCCCATCCTGCGCATCGGCCGGCTGGCGGTAGACAAGACCGTGCAGGGCCAGGGCATCGGCCAGGATTTGCTGGTATTCGCGTTGCGGCTGGCGGTCGAGTTTTCGCAGCGTATTGGCCTGTACGCCGTGGTAGTGGATGCCAAACACCCGCAGGCCGCCGCCTTTTATCGGCGGCTGGGTTTTATCGCCACGCTGGATAACCCGCTGACACTGTTTTTACCGCTGGCGACACTGGAGCGAGCGCAGGCTTGATGCCGGCCTGCAGCCCGCTCTGGTATTGCCTTGTAGGCCGGTCTGCTGGCCGCGCCCATATTGGCTTGCAACAAGGTAGTGCAACAACATTGGGTAGGGTGGGTAGTTTTCTGCCCACCGGATCAACCGCCGCGTGGGCAACAAGTTGCCCACCCTACCCGGCTGGATTCTGGTCACCAACAACGAGCGCGAGTTCGTCCGGGTGCCGGGGTTGCAGGTGGAAAACTGGGTAGCCGGGTAATTGCCGTTGTGTGCGTCAATTTGACGTACGGTGTCAGCGTGCTTACCCCGGTGCCCATCATGCCCGATACGTGCCATCACGGGCTCTGCCCGCATCAACCTGCGCGCCGGTGCCGAAGTCAAGGCGCTGATCGAACGCTCGCCGCACTGATGGAAACCCCTTATCCGGACCTGTTGCAGAACGCCTGCGAAGCTGCGCGCCGTATTGTCGCCAGCTGCGAAATCCGCCTTAGCCGAATGCGGCATTGAAAAGCCTGCTGGCGCACATCGAATGGCTGGCCATACCACACCAGCGCAATGGCTTTGACTCCGGTGAGCCCGTACTCACACCTTTTTGCCGCAACAGGCCGGCCTGCAGGCCGCGTCCAGATTGGTTTGCAGCCGGGTATTGGTAAGAAGGTGGCTCAGGCGCGATGCCGCCAGTATCCCGGCCGGCGCTTGTGGTGGGCCAAAGCTACAATCAGCAGCAGCCCCGTTTGTGACCGGTAGACAACGCTGAAAGGGAATTTGCGCAATGCAAAGCGGCGGGTATTGCCTACCCAGCGGTTGCCCAGTGCCGGCTGCTCCGCCAGTAGTGTGACGACGCGTTCAAATTCATTGAGCAAGGCCAGACCGAGTTGCCGGTTGGCCTGATTGGCATAGAATGTCGCCGCAGCCTGCAATTCTTCGGCTGCAGCGGGATGCAGGACAATGCTCACTCGAGTGCCGCGCGCGTTTGCGCCAGCGTAGCTTGCAAGGGCACGCCGCTGATGCTGCCGCCATCGATGCCAGCCAGCCGGCTGGCCACCTCGGCAGCCCAGGCCGCGTCGATTTCATTGTCCTGATCCAGGCTCGCCAGCAAATGTTCCGCCAGCAGCGCACGCTCGCTGGCAGACAGCTTGAGTGCTTCCGCTTCGACAATTTCGAGAGGGGTGGGCATGGTGGATACTCCTGCGGGATTTGTTTTGAGATTGTAGCGCGCATTGCCGGCAACAGGGGAGGCCGCCCCTGTGGCCGGCAGTATATCGCTGCAAGCCGCTCTGCTATTGCCTCACAGGCCGGCCTGCAGGCCGCGCCCGGATTGGTTTGCAGCATGGTAGTGCGGGTCTTGCCGCAGGCAAAACCCGCAAATGACTGCTGCCCACCGGATTACGCATCGCGTGGGTTACGCGGCCGTTCACCCTCTCCCCAGCCCTCCCCCGTCAAGGGGGAGGGGTGTTGTGTGCAATGTCGGCCCCGAGTCATGAACCCCCTCTCCCCCCCGAGGGAGAGGGATGGGGAGAGGGGGCTGTAATCTGGCAAAATGCAACGAACTCAGGCACCGAACCGCGCGGGTTGATACAGCCAACCCGCCCTACAGCTGATTTACGATGGGCAACACATGAGCAACGGCAACACCGGCCAGCAACTGCTGGCACAACTGGACAGCATGAACGAGCAGCAACTGCGGCGGCTGCTGGTGGAACACCTGACGCAGAAAAAGCTCGGCCTCTACTGGGAGTCCAACGCCATCGAGCGCGATGCCGCGCTCAATGCCAACCTGGTGCTGCCCCGGCTGCGGCCAGACTGGTCGCACTGGCCGGATGCCGGTCAGGCGTGCCCGAATCTGATCATCGAAGGCGACAATTTCGACTCGCTGCGGCTGCTGGGCGCCACCCATCGCGGCAAGGTGCGGGTGATCTACATCGACCCGCCGTACAACACCGGCAACAAGGATTGGGTCTACAACGACCGCTACGTCGGCGCCAACGACCGCTGGCGCCACTCGCAATGGCTGGAGTTCCTCTACCGCCGGCTGCTGCTGGCGCGCGACCTGCTCAG
>CALMFQ010000223.1 GCA_937863215.1 uncultured Pseudomonadota bacterium | reverse complement strand
AGCCCTGCGCCACGTAGACATCGATATAGCGGCTGATCACCCCGGCCAGTTCGTTCTGCTGCCAGTGCAGGAACAGCTCCGACTGCAGGAACGGGTAGACATTGCCGATCAGCTCGATCAGCTGCTGCCGCGTCAGCTCGGCGTTGTGGGTCAGGTAGCAGGCAATCAGTGCCGGAATGGTGTACAAGTGCAGAATATTATTGCGGAAATAGGTCAGCATCATCGCCTGTTCCGGCTGCGTCACCACTACATTGCCGAGCGGATGCTGCATCCGCTGCAGCACTTTCATGCGCTCGCCGTATTCGAGCAGCTGGCGGCCATTCAGCTCGCTCAGGCCGATGCGGTCCGAATATGGCACCGCGGTCATCAACAAGCGATACAGGTCAAGTTGCTCGACCAGCTTTTCCTCATCCATCGACTGCTTCGGCGTTGACAGCAGCACCAGCGACAGCAATGCAATCGGGTTGGCGACGGCAGCGCTGTTGATGCGGGTAACGATCTGGTTGGCCAGCGTATCGACTGCCTGCGACAGCCAGGGAGCCTTCACCGCCGGGTCGAGCGTTTCGTCGCGCCAGCCCTGATGCAATCGATCCAACACCCCTTCCAGGTAGATCGGCTCGCCGAAATTCACGTGCACTTTGCCGAACACACGCTCGATGGCACGCACGGTTTTCAGCAGGCCGAAAATCGATTCTTTTTCTTTCGGCCTGCCCGACAGCTCGGCGACGTAGGTTTTGCCTTCCATCACCCGCTCGTAGCCGAAATAGATCGGGATGAACACGATCGGCCGCGAATGGTCGCGCAGATAGCTCTGCAGCGTCATCGCCAGCATCCCGCCTTTGGGCTGCAGCAGCCGGCCGGTGCGGCTGCGGCCACCCTCGATGAAATACTCCATCGGGAAACCCTTGGAAATCATCATGTGCATGTATTCGTTGAATACCGCACCGTACAGATTGTTGCCCTTGAACGAGCGGCGCAGGAAAAACGCACCGCCGCGGCGCAGGATACCGCCGACCACCGGCAGGTTCAGGTTTGCCCCGGCGGCGATATGCGGCACCATCATGCCGTGAGTGAAAATCACGTACGACAGCAGCAGGTAGTCGATGTGGCTGCGGTGGCACGGCACGTAGATGATTTCGTGGCCGGGGGCGATATTCGCCACCTCATCCAGACGGCGGATATCGACGCCATCGTACAGCCGTGTCCACAGCCAGGTGAGAAATACCTCGTAGGCACGGATGGTCGGGTAGGAGTAATCGGCCGCGATTTCCAGCGCATAGCGGCGCGCATTTTCGCGCACCTTGTCGATCGGCAGCGATTTGGCCAGCGCATCGTCGGCAATTGCCCGTTCGACACTGGTTGAACTCAGCAACGAATTGACCTGGGTACGGCGGTGCGACAAATCGGGGCCGATCGACATTTCGCGCTGGCGGCGGAAATGCACCCGCAATACCCGCGACAACTTGCGCAATGTACGCTCCTCGCCGAGATTCTCGTCCACCAGCGCCCGCAGGCTGACCGGGTCGTTGAATTTGACGATGGTCTGGCGCCCGTGCAGCATCACCGTGAACAGCTGCTTCAGCATGCCGGGCGTGGCCCAGCTGTCGGTGAACAGAATCTTGACCAGCGAATTTTCTTTATCCGGCGAACGCCCCCAGAGGATGGTGACCGGCACCAGCTGCACATCCAGCCCCGGCGTCGCCTGCACCGCCTCCATCAATCGCTTCAGCCGCGGCGAGGTTTCAAAACGGTTGCGTTGCAGCAGCGTCGGCTTTTCGGCGCGCGTCAGAAAGAAAAACGAGCGGTCCTCCTTCAGCGCCCCACCCTTCATCCGGCTTAGCGCCCGTGGCAGTTTCAGCGCCTGGGTTTCGTTTTCCAGCACCAGCAGCGGTGACAGCTGCCGTGTCTGCAACACGTAGCACACCGGCTGATCGGGGTTCAGATTGAGTGCCGACAGGTCCTGTGGAAACACCTTGGTGCGCACCCACAGGTACAACACCTTGCGCGACACCAGCGACGCCAGACGGTCGAGACCGAGCATTTTGAGCATGATTGTTGAGAAGTCTTGCGTGGCAGCACGGCCCACAGTGGCGGGCATTTTACCCTATTGGGGTGTCAAATCAGCCAACCGGACTGTTTTTTGCCCGTTCCACCAGCTTGCGCAGCACCCAGCTGGCAGCGATCAAACCGAAGCTGGCAGTGACGCCGACGCACGAGCCGAAGCCGGCACAATTGAGTCCGCTCACGCCTGCGCCTTCGCCCACTTCGCAGCTTGCACCTGCGTCCTGCGGGTAAACCAGTTGCTCGGTGGAATACACGGCGGCAATCTCGAAACGCTTTTTCGGATCGCGCGGGAAGCCGTATTCGCGCCGCAGGTTGTGACGTACCTTTGCCAGCAGCGGGTCTTGCGTGGTCTTGGCCAGGTCGCCGATCCGGATCTGCGTCGGATCGAGCTGGCCGCCGGCACCGCCACAACTGATCAGCTTGACCTTGTTGCGCCGGCACCAGGCGATCAGCGCAGTCTTGGTCTTGACGCTGTCGATCGCATCGATCACCGCGCTGTAGCCGCGACCCAGATAATCCGCCAGATTGTCGAGATCGAGAAAATCGTCGATCAGCTCGACCCGGCAAGCCGGATTGATCTCGGCGATGCGCTCCGCCATTGCCTGCACCTTGGCCTTGCCTAAGGTCGACTCCAGCGCGTGGATCTGGCGGTTGAGATTGGATTCGGCCACATGATCGAGATCGATCAGCGTAATGCGCCCGACCGCCGACCGCGCCAGCGCCTCGGCCGCCCACGAACCGACACCACCGATGCCAATCACGCACACGTGCGCCTCGCGCAAGGCCTGCAACCCGGCCGCACCATACAGTTTGCGGATGCCGCCGAAACGGCGGTCGAAATCGAAATCGTTCATGGGGCCGAATTATATCGGTTTACAATTCCATACTCAGCGTTTACTGAACCGACGATTCACAATGGAACCAATCCGCCTTTCCAAACGTATGGCCGAACTCGGCCTCTGCTCGCGCCGCGAAGCCGATGAATATATCGCCAGGGGCTGGGTCAAGGTCGATGGCGTGGTGGTCGATCAGCTTGGCAGCAAGGTACTGCCACAGCAGAAGATCACACTCGATGCGCAAGCCAGCGCAACACAGAACAACCGCGTCACGATCCTGATCAACAAACCGGTCGGCTACGTATCGGGCCAGGCCGAAAAAGGTTACCAGCCTGCGTATGTGCTGGTAACGGCAGAAAACCATTGGCGTGGCGACCAGAGCAGCATCCGGTTCAATCCACTGCAATGCAAGAATCTGGCGCCGGCCGGGCGGCTGGATATCGATTCGGTCGGGCTGCTGGTATTGACGCAGGATGGCCGCATCGCCAAGCAATTGATCGGCGAGGATTCGGATGTCGAAAAGGAATATCTGGTGCGGGTTTCCGGCCGCCTGTCGCAGGAGGGGCTGAAACAGCTCAATTTCGGCCTCAGCCTCGATGGCCAACCGCTGAAACGCGCCCAGGTCAGCTGGCAGAATCAGGATCAATTGCGGTTTGTGCTCAAGGAAGGCAAGAAGCGCCAGATCCGCCGCATGTGCGAGCTGGTCGGGCTGCGCGTGGTCGGGCTGAAACGCATCCGCATCGGCAAGGTGGTACTCGGCGATCTGCCGCCGGGCCAATGGCGTTATCTCGGCGCCGATGAACATTTCGCCTGATGCGCCTGACTGAATGTATCAATTTGTAAGCGCCGGCCGCATTGTTACAAATTGATACATTTGCCGGCGCGTATCACACACTCCCGCTACAAATCCGGCCTACACTGCTCCTCAATACGACGCGACAACAGCAAAGGAGCAGTTGATGAACCGTTCGATCAAACACACTCTGGTTGCCAGTGCATTGTTGGCCACCCTGGCGATGCCGGCACTGGCGGATCGCAGCCACAGCGGCCCGATGCATATGGGCCCATGGGCCGGTCTGCAGCACGCCAAGCCGCAACTGAAACTGACTGCCGAACAGACCACGCTGTGGAACGCCGCCGAAGCTGCATCGCAGGCCAGCCGCGACGCAATGAAATCCGGCATGGAAAAGACCCGCACGCTGTTCGATGAGCAGAAGCAACAACCGATCCTCGATCTGCAGAAGCTCAGCGATACCATGGAAGCGCAGCGCGACAGCGGCAAGGCTCTGCACGAAAAAGAGCGCGATGCCTGGCTGAAACTGTACGCCAGCCTCAACGACGCGCAGAAACAGACCGCCAGCGATTCCATCAAACAACACTGGCAGCGCATGTCGCAGCGTATGGAACACATGCGCCACGGCAAAGAACGCCCGTAACGTTTTACCGCTTTTCTCCCTGTCCGAGTGGCACCTTGCCGGCGTAGCAATCACGCCGGCTTTTTTTATTCGCGGCACAGGCAGGTATAATTTGCCGATGCAGACCATTCCCCTCGCCCCTCATGGCCAACCGCGCCGACCTGTTGCTGCTTGAACTCGGCCTGGCGCCATCGCGCACCGCGGCGCAGAACCTGATCGAAGCCGGTCGCGTGTTCGTCGCAGCCAACGGCCAGCGAACCATTGTCGCCAAATCGAGTCAGAAACTGACTGCGGGTACCGAGTTGTACGTTGTCCCCGATCCGGCCGACCGCTTTGTTTCGCGCGGCGGGCTGAAAATGCTTGGCGCATTGCAACATACAGGCTTAACAGTGGCCGGGTATTGTGTGCTGGATGTAGGAATTTCCACCGGCGGCTTTACCGATTGCCTGCTGCAGTCGGATGCAGCACGGGTAATCGGCATCGATGTCGGCCACAGCCAACTGGCACCGAAATTGGCGGCCGATACGCGCGTAGTGCTGCTGGAAGGCGTCAACGCACGCCACCTGCAGCCGGCGGATATCCAGCCGCATCTGGCCGACCACGCCATCGATCTGGTCGTCGTCGATGTATCGTTCATCTCGCTGGCACTGGTACTGCCGGCCGCCATCCCGCTGCTGCGGCCGGGTGGAGTATTGCTGAGTCTGGTCAAACCGCAATTTGAAGTCGGCCGCGACGGCCTGAGCAAGGGCGGCATCGTCAAGGATGAACGCCTGTATCTGCAGGTGGAACGCAAGATTCGCGACCTGTGCGCCGGGCTTGGCCTGCAGGTGAACGACTTTTTCGACAGCCCGATCAAGGGCGGCGACGGCAACCGCGAATTCTTTATCTTCGCCCGCAAACCCCTGTCCGCCTGAACCTCAAGGCGCCAGCGCCTGTTTCACGTGAAACAGCCAAATCCGTTTCTGCCATAGATTCCAAAGGAGCCCCTGCATGGAAAGCATTCTGCAAGCCATTGCCGCACAAACTCCCGAGCGCGAAATCCAGCTGCTGGTGCAGCTGGTCGCGGCCATCCGCCCGAAAAATCCGCATGACAACGCCAGCGCCACCGCCAACATCCAGGCACTGGCCTACCTGCTGCAAACGCATCCCGAATACCGCAGCGCGCTACGCAGTTACCTGTTCCGCATCGTCGCCAGCCGCACCGGCGTACACCTGCTCGCCGACGTCGGTATCCTGCCGAACGCCAGTTTCGGCCAGGAGCTGAAACGCAAACTGGGCTACAAGCTGCTGCCACCGGCGCTGAACGACGGCTATCTGCGCGACGTATTCGGCCAGGTATTTCACAGCAAGACCGATCACATCTGGGTCAACCAGCTCGGCGACGCCACCTGGAACGGCTTGCTGGATGCGCTCGACGCCGAGGCCAACGGCGACAGTGCCAGCATCAACCGGATTCGCGCCGAAGTGCTGGAAGCGATCCAGATGCTGTCGTACCGTATCAGCGCCATCGGCCTGGAGCCGGAGCTGGTGCGCAACCATCCGCCGATCGAGCAGTTCGAATCGCCGTTCCTGCGCCAGAATGTGGAAATCCGCACCTGGCTCGACAGCCAGTGGCAGGCGATGCAAGCGCCGCAAACAATGGCAGACGATTGCCAGCATGTGCTGGTGTTGCTCGACCAGTGCCAGGAAATCAGCATCAAGGTGCGCAAACACGCGCAACAGCACGGCGTCAGCGTCAGCCTCACCTACCTGCTGCAGCGGCTGAAACAAAGCGAGCAGCGGCTACGCACGCTGCTGGCATTGATGGAGCCGGGCGACATAAGCCAGCGGCGCGCACTGGCATTGCAGCTGTTTCGCGAACTGCTGCACGCCGACAATTTCAAATACGACCTGCGCAGCTTCATTTCCGGCAATGCCGAACTACTGGCACACAAGGTTACCGAACATGCCGGCCGCACCGGCGAACACTACGTTGCGCACGACCGGCTCCAATACCGGCAGATGCTGCGCGCAGCGATGGGTGCCGGGCTGGTCATTGCGGTGATGGCGCTGATCAAGATCGGCATGGCCAAACTGAAAGCGGCGCCGCTGGTCGAGGCATTCCTGTTCAGCATCAACTACTCGTTCGGCTTCATGCTGGTGCACGTGCTGCATTTCACCATCGCCACCAAGCAGCCGGCGATGACTGCCGCACACATCGCCGATGCGATCCACAAGGGCAGCGGCGACGAGGCCACAGTGGACAGCATGGCCAATCTGGCAATCAAGGTATTCCGCACCCAGTTCGTGGCCATTCTCGGCAATGTGTGCGTGGTGATGCCGACTGCGTGGCTGATTGCCCTGGCCGGCTACTGGATCAACGGCAGCCACTGGGTCACGCCGGAAAAAGCGCTGAAGCTGCTGCACGATATCGACCCGCTACAAAGCCTGGCACTGTTCCATGCGGCGATTGCCGGCGTGTGCCTGTTTCTCGCCGGGCTGATTTCCGGTTATCACGACAATACCGCGATCTATCACCAGATTCCCGAGCGCATCGCGCAACTGCCGTGGCTGCAGCGGCTGCTCGGCAAGCAGCGGGCCGAGCGGCTGGGGCGGTATCTGGGCGACAATCTCGGCGGGCTGGCGGGTAACTTCTATTTCGGCATCATGCTCGGTTCGATCGGCACGCTGGGTTACATCCTCGGGCTGCCGATCGATATCCGCCACATCACCTTTTCGGCGGCTAATTTCAGCTACGCGCTGGTGGCGCTGGATCACCGGATCGACCTGCAGACCGCGCTGACCTCGGCGCTCGGCATTGTCGGCATCGGTGCCGCCAACCTGCTGGTGAGTTTCGGCCTGGCGCTGTTTGTCGCACTCAAGGCACGTGGCGCACGCTTCGGCCAGAAACGTGCGCTGCTGCGCGAGCTGCTGAAGCGCTTCCTGCGTGCACCGGGGCAGTTTTTTCTCGCTCCCAAAAACAAAACGGGCAACGACCCGGTCGTTGCCCGTTGAATCTGCCCGGCGGAACGGCGGATCAGCGCTTGCTGTCGTCGATCAGCGGTTGCAGGTGCTGACGCATCATGCGTTTGATCTGGGTGTAGGTACGGCGATCCTTGCCGGCCAGCTGTGCCGCCAGCGCCAGCGTTTTCGGCAACAGATCGTCAGCGCCGAACGCAGCATCGACAATGCCTTTTTTCGCCGCTTCTTCGCCGCCCACCGGACGACCGGTCAACGCCATTTCCCAGCGCAATTGTTCGTTGCGCAGCAGGTTGACCGAGGCCAGCATCGCCGGAGTGAACGCCAGCTTGATATCCACTTCCGGGAAGCAGAAGAAGCCGCGATCGGCACGCATGGTGCGGAAATCGCACGCTGACGCCAGCAATGCACCGCCGCCGTAGGCATGGCCGGTGACGCAGGCAACAGTCGGCAGATTCAGCAGCGCCACGCGCAGCAGCAGCTGATCCAGGCGCGCGCCGAAGGTGTCGAACAGGTATTGCATGCCCTTCGACTGGATGTACTCCAGATCGATGCCGTTGCTGAAAAACTTGGGATCGGCGCTGGCGATCACCAGTGCCGCGTTGTCCTTGCCCGCCTCGACTTCATCCAGCGCCGCGTGGTACTCGTCCAGCACCGCATCGGTCAGGGTGTTGGCGCGTTCGCTGTTGGTCAGTGTCAGCAGATAGACGTTTTCCTGTTTTTCCAGGCGCATGGTGGACATGAAGCAACTCCTCGACGAAAAAGTGTGCTGCATCATGCCGCAGCGCAGCGTGCAAAGCAATCCAGCGCGTTCACCGAAGCTGCTAAACTAGCCGCTCGATTTGCCACCAGCGCCATGCCATGCACGCCACAGCCAATACCCTCGCCTCTCTGGACTTGATCGACCCAATCGCCGACGCCCTGGCCGGGCCTGGGTGGATCGTGCTGGAAAACGTCGTTGCGCCACAGCAATGCGCCGCGCTGGCAGACGAAATCCGCGGCGAATTTGCCGGCGGCGATTTTCACCGTGCCGGCATCGGCAAGAGCGGCGCACTGCAGGTAGTCAGCGAAGTACGCGGCGACCATGTGCACTGGCTAGAGCATGCCAACGCCGCACCGCTGCAGCGCGACTGGCTGGGCTGGCTGGACGAGCTGAGCAGCGGCCTCAATCGCACGCTGTATCTCGGCCTGCAGGAATTCGAAGGCCACGCGGCCATCTATCCGCCGGGCAGCTTCTACAAGACACATCTGGACCAGTTTCGCGGCACCAGCGAACGCAGCGTCACCGCCATCCTGTATCTGAATCCGGACTGGCAGCCGGCCGATGGCGGCCAGCTGCGCCTGTATCTGGACGAGGCATGCAGCGAATACCGCGATATTGCGCCGCGTGCCGGCACACTGGTGGTATTCCTTGCCGCACGCTTCTACCACGAAGTACTGACCGCACACCGCGAACGCATCGCCATCACCGGCTGGTTCAAGCGCCGTGCGCTTGGCTGAGCAACCGGCCGTGCATAGCGCGCAATAGCGGTTTGCAGCGGGCGCCTCTTCCGCTGCGGCACGCGATTGGCGATACTGCGTCCCGACAAATCCCCCCTTGCACAGGAGAAAGCCATGCAACGACTGATCACCCCCCTCTTGCTCGGCGCCGTCAGCCTGGCGGCACACGCCGAGCAGTTCACGCTGAGCAGCCCGGAAATCAAGGTCAACGCCACCATCAAGGACGAACAGGTGTTCAACGGCTTCGGCTGCAGCGGCAAGAACATTTCGCCGGCGCTGGAATGGAAGAACCCGCCCAAGGGCAGCAAGAGCTTCGCGCTGCTGGTGCACGATCCGGATGCACCGACCGGCGGCGCCGGCTGGTGGCACTGGGTGGTCGCCAACATCCCGGCCGACGTCAACAAGCTGGAAGGCGGTGCCGGCACTGCCGATGGCGCCAGGCTGCCGAAAGGTGCGATCCAGGTCACCACCGACTTCGGTAGCCAGGGCTGGGGCGGCCCGTGTCCGCCGGTGGGCGACAAGCCGCATCGCTACAATTTCACCCTGCACGCGCTCAAAGTCGAGAAGCTCGACCTGCCGGCCAATGCCAATGCCTCGCTGGCCGGCTTCATGATCAACGCCAACAGTATCGGCAAGACTACCCTCACCGGCCTCTACGGACGCAAATAAGCGCCGGTTGCGCGCCGGGCGTCAACCCAGGCAGAAGTAGAACGTCGCCCCCTCGCCGGGGGTGGCGTTGGCCCAGATCTGGCCACCGTGACGACGAATCACCCGGCTGACCGTGGCCAGGCCAACACCGGTACCCTCGAATTCTTCCTTGGCATGCAGGCGCTGAAACGGGTTGAACAGCTTGTCGGCATAGGCCATATCGAAGCCGGCACCGTGATCGCGCACGAAATAGCTGTAGCGCCCATCGACAACAGTGGCGCCAAATTCGATGATGGTCTGATCTTTCTTGCCGGAGTATTTCCAGGCATTTTCCAGCAGGTTGCGCAATGCGATCTGCATCAACTGGGGGTCTGCCTCGACCACCAGATCGGGCTGAATGCCGATCCGGCAACGCCGCTGCGGGTTCAGATCCTGCAGCTCCTGCAGAATAGCCGTGGCCAGCGCGCTCAGGTCGGTCGGCTGGGTTTTCACGCTGGCACTCGATACCCGCGACAGGTTGAGCATGTCATCGATCAGCTGGCTCATGCGGCCGGCGGCGCGGCGCACCCGTAGCAGATAATCCTGGCCGGCCTGATCCAGCCGGTCGGCGTAATCTTCGGCCAGCATGGAACTGAAGCCGTCGATGGCACGCAGCGGCGCGCGCAGATCGTGCGAAACCGAATAGCTGAATGCCTGCAGTTCCTTGTTGGCGATTTCCAGCTCGGCAGTGCGGCTGGCGACGGCGACTTCCAGCTGGTTGCGGTATTCTTCCAGCTGCCGCTGCGCCTGCTTGCGTTCGGTGATGTCGGTGGAAATGCCGCACAGCGCATACGGCTTGCCGTCCTTGCCGCACAGGGGAAACTTGACCGACAGATAGGTATGCACGCCGTCGGGCAGCGGAGCGCTTTCTTCCTGCTCGACCGCCCGGTTTTGCCTGATGGCCTGATTGTCGTTTTCCTCGTAGCGCCGGGCGTAATCGCTGCCGTACATCTCGAACACGGAATGGCCGATGATTTGGCTCAGCGGCCGGTCGATCAGCCGGGCGCAGTAGTCATTCACCATCAGGAAACGGCCCTGCAAATCCTTCACATAAACCGCTGCCGGCGTATTGTCGATCACTGCCTGCAACAGCGCCTTGCTGTCGTGCAGCTCGTCTTCGCGCTGCTTCACCGTTTCCAGCATGCGGTTGAATGCCTGTGCCAGCTGGCCTACCTCGTCGCCACTGCGCGGCGTGGCACGCAGCTGGAAGTTGCCGCCTTCGGTCACATTGCACGCCAGTTGCGCCAGTTCCAGAATCGGATCGCTGATCATGCGCTGCAGCAGGCGCGACAGGGTCAGCGCCAGCAGCAGCAGGGTCGCAGCCATCATGCCCAGCGCCGCAGCATATTGCGCCAGCCGGCTGGGCAAGCTAGGCAGTTCGTAACGAATCTGCAGATAGCCGACCGTATCCTGCTGGTAATGGATCGGCCGCGTCATCCGCAGCTCATGCTCGTCAAACCGCAACTGTGCCGCCACTGGCGCCGGCAGCGGCTGGCATTGCAGGCGTGCGCTGTTGCCGCGATAAGTGGCAAACACCGCACCGTCAGGACGGAACACGCAGGCCAGCATCACTTCCGGCACGCTTTTCATTGCCGCGAGATTTTCTCCGGCGGCCAACGCATCGTTGAAATTGAGCGCAGCGTGCAGATTCAGGCTGAGCAGATCGGCCTTGGCGTTCAGCTCGCGTGTCAGGCGCGGCTGGTAGGTCATCTGCTCATAGGCCAGCATTGCCACGGCCGAAGCGCACACGGCGGCGCCGCTGGTGACCCAGATAGCGCGCATCAGCTTGCGCCGCAATGAGGAAGGGGATGAGCCGGCCGGGTTCATTTGCCGCCCTCGCCCTTGCCGAATACGTTCTCGGCCACGCCCAGCATGCGCGAGCTGATTTTCAGCCCGGCGCGGCTGGCAGCATCGAGATTGATTTCAAAACGCACGGTATTGCGCACCAGTAACAGATTGATCATGCCGCCATCGCGCAGAAAACGCGGCGATTCGCCCACGGTGAGTACCGGCTTGTCCTGCAGCGGTGCCAGCCAGTCCGACAGATGCCGGTCTTCGCTCTGGCCGATATACAGCAGCTGGCAGGCAACCGCCTGCTCCGGCAACTGCAGCCGGCGCGCCTGCAGCTGCCGGCCGTTGCTGCTGCGGCCCTGCAGGGCACGGTCGAGCACCTCGCCGAACGGGTCCTGTCCCAGCACGCACACCTGCATCGGGCTGTTGTCGGCGCCGGGCCAGTTTACATAGCGGGAAAAATTCAGCAAATAGGCCGCCTTGGCTTCGTATTCCTGCGGCCCATCGGCGTAACAGGGCCTTGCCGCAAACCACAGCGCGGCGGCCGCCACGCACGCCAGCGCGGCTTTACAGACGGAAGCGGATACCGGCCAGGACATTGAAGCGATCGCCCCCGTTGACTACCTGTGTTGGTGTGTAATTGGCCACTTCCGGCAACTGCAGCTGGCGGTCGAACAGATTGCGCAAGGTCACAAACAGCTCGTAGCGCGCCTGCTCGTACTGGTAATTCACGTCCACTTGCGTGGACGAAGCCACACCGGCGCGTTCGCTGACAAAACGCAAGGCGCCGCCGATGCGATGCTGCTGCAACAGCCGGTAGCTGCTGCCGATGGCAGTGGTGTAACGCGGCGTGAAATAGGCGCTCGGGTCGCCGTCGATCCGGCGATTACCCTGATTCTGATAGGCCAGATTGGCGAAATTCAGCCAGCCGCCGCTGGCCAACTGGTAATCCAGCTCGCCGCCCCAACGGTCGAAGCGGTTGTCGGCGTTGAAATACGACACCTGTGCCGCGTTGATGCTCAGATTGCGCCGGCCGATGAAATCCCTGCCGCGCAGATAGTAGCCGTTGGCCACGAACAGGGTATTGCCCTGCGACCAGGTATAGGCCAGATCGGTGCCGGCCACCTGCTCCGGACGCAAATCGCGGTTGCCGTTCAACACCGGGGTTTTGACATATACCTGCAGCGCATTCGGCACATTGAAGCCGGCCGAATACAGCAGCTTGAGCGAGCTGGCCGGGTTGAGCCGGTATACGACACCCAGCCGGGGCGTGGCGGCGTGCTGTTCCTTTTCGCTGTTGCGGATGCGGGTATACCGCCCGCCGGCGAGAAAACGCCAGTCCTGCCAGCTGTAGTCGCCCTGCGCATACAGCGCCGTCTCGCTGGATTCGTCGGCCTGCATCAGCGGCGTGGTGCGCACATCGGTACGCAGCTCGTAGAGTTCATTGGTACGCTTTTCGTACTCCACCCCGGCCAGCAGGTTGAATTGCGGGCTGGGTGAAAAATTCACGCTGCTGCCGCTGCGCCAGCGATACTGGCCGCCCGGATTCTCCACCAGGCCGGTGCCATCGACGCCGTAGCCGCCGGCATTGCGCGTCGGCAGTTCCAGATAGAAATTGTTGTAGTCCGAATAAAACTTGACCTCGGCCTGCCCTACCCGCCAGCTGTAATCGCCATGCACCAGCGAACCGCGATAGATCAGCTCGGACTGATTGGCCAGCGAGCTGGCAAACGCCAGCCCGTTGGTCTGCGAGCGGAATGCCTGCAGCGCCAGATTCAACCCACCCTGACTGTAGCGCGCCAGTGCCGAGCTCATGTTCTCTTCGCGGTTCAGCTCGCCATCGGTCTGGCCGGCATTGGGAAAACCGGCCGGCACGCGTATCGTATTGCGGTATTGCCCCATGTAGCCGTCGTCGCGCTGGCCCTCGAACGACAGATCCAGCCGCCCCTGTTCGCCCACGGCGTAGCTGAGATAGCCGCCGCCATTCACCAGCCCGTGCGAACCGCCCGCCAGCGCCAGCTCCGGCTTGTCGTTCTTGCGCGTTACCACCCGCACGATGCCGGCACTGGCGTTGGTGCCATACATCACCGATGCCGGGCCGCGAATCACTTCGATATGGTCGATGGCCTCGAATGGAATGCCCAGCAGCGGCATGTCGGAATGCGAGGTCATCCAGTACGGCGATTCGTCGATCAGCAGCAGCAGCTTCTGGTTGAAGCCATCGGAAATGCCGCGCACGCCGATCGCGGTGGTGCCGAGATAGGTTTCCTGGCGCACAAAGCCGGGGATGAACGACAGCATGTCCTTCAACGTGCGGATGCCGAACTTTTCCAGGTCGGCACGCGAATAGCTGGAAACGATGGCCGGCGCATCGACAATGCTGTCGGTCTTGCCCGATGCCACGTTCACCTGCAATTGCGTCAATTGTTCCAGCCCCAGTTCGAATACATCCGGCGCGCTGGCAGCGGCAAGCGCCGGCGTGCTCAACAGGCCGGCAAGAAAAAGGCGATCGGCAAGGTGCATGATGGGGGTCTCCGTCTGGTTTCGGGCATCGGCCGCGTTTTGCGCTCGCAAAACCGATATCGTCGGCTCCACCCTCTTTACGGGGCATTTCTCTTTAAAATACACGACCCGACAGTGCTTTGCCGAGACAGTACGGATCTCCTTGAACCCGGCTCTGGACAAGGCTCGGCAGGCCGCATCCGTATTGGTTTGCAGGGCAGGCTATAACTAGGTTCTGTGCCGTCCGTTCTTTACCGGCGTCTGCCGGAACCGGCGCGCATCCACGACGAGGATCACGATGTTCGCCACCAAAACGCTGGCCGGGCGCCTGCTCAAAGCCATGTTTCCCTGGTATCTGCTGCTGGCGCTGAGCCTGACGGCAGTCCAGCTCGCCATCCAGTATTTCAGCGTCAGCAGTGCGATTGCAACCGATCTGGCGTCGCTGACGCGCATGCTGGCACCGAGTGTGACCAATGCAGTGTGGGAACTCGACGGCGAGCAGATGAAGTCGATTACGCACGGGCTGCGGCAGAACGAAATCGTCACCGGGGTACGCATCGTCGATAGCACCGGTGCCACGCTGGAACGCGCCGGCAGCATCCCGAAACTGACGCCGGTAGCCGACGATGGCCTGCTGCAGGCGGTGCAGCAATGGAGCATGCCGCTGATATTCACCACCCGCCACGGCCGGCCGGAACTGATCGGCTCGCTGCAGCTGTTTTCCGCGCGCGAAGTGATCTGGCGACGCATCAAGTTCAGCTCGCTGACGGTGCTGCTGAACTCGGTGATCATCACCACCGCACTGTGGCTGATTTTTTCCTGGACCATGCGCTTCCATCTGTCCGCCCCGCTGGCGCGGATTGCTGCAATCGTTGACGGCTGGCGCTTCCGGCCCGGCGATGCGGCGACCGAACCGATCGCATACGCGCAGCGCGACGAGCTCGGCACGCTGATCCGGGCACTCAACGACAGCCGCAGTCATCTGGCGGCGACGCTGCACGAGCTGACCGCGATGAACCAGAATCTGGAACAGATGGTGGCCACCCGCACCCGCGAGTTGCGCGAAGCCAAGGATGCCGCCGAGGCTGCATCGCGTGCCAAGGGCGCATTCCTCGCCAACATGAGCCATGAAATCCGCACGCCGATGAACGCCATCATGGGGCTGACGCATCTGGTGCTGGAAACCCGGCTCGGCGACCGCCAGCGCGACTATCTGGAAAAAGTGCAGACCTCGTCCACCGCCCTGCTCGGCCTGCTCAACGATATTCTCGATTATTCCAAGATCGAGGCCGGGCGCATGGAGCTGGAGCAGGCCGAGTTTCCGCTGGAAAAATCGCTGCGCAACGCCAGCAACCTGTTCATCGGCCGCATCGAGGAAAAGGGGCTGGAGCTGTTCGTCGAAATTGACCCGCAAGCACCGCGCTGGCTGGTCGGCGACTCGCTGCGGCTGGAGCAGGTGCTGAACAATCTGCTCGGCAACGCGGTGAAATTCACCGACAACGGCGAGATCCTGCTGCAGGTGGAGCTGCTGCAACAGGACGGCGACGGCGTAACGCTGCAGTTCTCGGTACGCGACAGCGGCATCGGCATCGAGCGCGAAACTGCCGCCCGGCTGTTCCAGGCGTTCACCCAGGCCGATACCTCGGTCACCCGCAAGTTTGGCGGCACCGGCCTCGGGCTGGCGATCTGCAAGCATCTGGTAGGTTTGATGGGCGGCGAGATCGGCGTCAGCAGCGAGCCGGGCAAGGGCAGCACCTTCTGTTTCAGCGCGCATTTCGGTATCGGCCACCCATGCGCCGGCAGCGACGATCTGCAGCAGTTGCGCGGCATGAAGGCGCTGATTGCCGACGATCAGGAAACCTCGCTGCTGTTGCTGCGGCGCATGCTCGAATCGTGGCATTTCCGCGTCACCACTACCACCAGCGGCGCCGCCGCGCTGCAATACCTGTTCGATGCGGAGCAAAGCGGCGAAGCGTTCGAACTACTGCTGCTGGACTGGAAAATGCCCGGCATGAGCGGGCTGGACGTGGCGCTGGCGGTGGAAAACGCCACCCGCGAGGGGCGTATCAAATCGCCGCCGATCCTCACCATGGTCACCGCACACGACCGCGAACAACTGCGCCACGAAGCCGGCTCGACGCGGCTCGATCTGGTGCTGGCCAAGCCGGTAGTACCGTCCGAGCTGCTGGATGCGATCCTGCACATCCAGCAACCGGAGCGCGCACGCCCGCGCAGCCACAGCGATTTCCTCGCACCGCGGGTAATGCTGGCGCAACTGCGCGGCGCGCACATCCTGCTGGTGGAAGACAACGAACTCAACCAGCAGGTGGCAAGCGAATTCCTGCGCCGTGCCGGCCTGCGCGTAAGTCTGGCCGACAACGGCCAGCAGGCGCTGCAACAGGTGCAGCAGCAAGCGTTCGACGCGGTGCTGATGGACCTGCACATGCCGGTGATGGACGGCTTCGAAGCCACACGCCGCATCCGCCAGCTGCCGCAGGGACACGAACTGCCGATCATCGCCATGACCGCCGCCGCAATGGCGCAGGACCGGATCGACAGCGCCGCTGCCGGCATGAACGCGCACATTGCCAAGCCGGTCGACCCGCAGGAACTGGCACAGCAGCTGCTGCAATGGATCAAGCCGGGCGCGCTACGCGACGATAGCGACGGCAATACCGAGCCGCCGGCTGCCAGTGCAACCGACATCGCCGCGCTGGTGGCGCAGCTGCCCGACGTATCGGTGCATCAGGCGCTGGCACGCCTGCATGGCGATCTGACACTGTACCGGCGGCTGTTGGCACGCTTTGCCGAGCAACATCGGGGCAGCGCTGCGGCAATCGAAGCACAGGCGCAGCCGGCCAATCCGGACGAGCTGTACCGGCTGGCGCACGAACTGAAAGGCGAAGCCGGCAACCTCGGCCTCGATCTGTTGGCCAAGGCAGCGCAGCAGCTGGCGGAAAGCGCCAGGCTGCGCCAGCCGGAGTTGCTGCCGCAACAGGCGGCCGAGCTGGCGACAGCTTGCCGCCACTGTGTCGCGGCATTGCAGCAATGCGCTGCGCTGCAGTTACAGGCTGCCGGCGGCAACGGTACGCAGCAGGTCGATCAGGAGCGACTGCTGCCGATGCTGCAGCAGCTGGCGCAACAGCTGACCAACCGCAGTTTCAGTGCCATGGAAAGCGCCAGCGCGGTCGAAACGCTGCTGGCGGGAACCGGCCAGGCCGAGGCATTTGCCCGCATCAACCGTGCCGCCCAGGCGCTGAGCTACGACGCGGCACTGACGGCGCTGCGGCAGTGGATGACGGACAACGGCTGGTAATGCCGGCTGGCGCATCGGGCATCAGGCGCCGGTGCAACTTGCCCCGGCGGCACCCAGCATTGCTTCCAGTTCGGCGGCCGGGCACGGGCGGCTGAAATGGTAACCCTGGAACTGGCTGCAGCCTTCACCGAGCAGGAATTGCCATTCGGCGGCGGTTTCCACGCCTTCGGCGATGACCGAGATGCCGAGGCTGGAGCCGAGCGTCATGATGGCGCGAATGATGGCGCAATCGACGCTGCTGGCGAGCGCATTGCGCACGAACGACTGGTCGATCTTCAACTGGTCGAGCGGCAGCTTCTTCAGATACGTCAATGAGGAATAGCCGGTACCGAAATCGTCGAGTGAGAAACTGACGCCGATATCGCGCAGCCGCAGCATTTTTTCGATCACGCTATCGGTATTCTCCAGCAACAGGCTTTCGGTGATCTCCAGCTTGAGGAAGCGCGGGTCGATGCGGCTGGTCTGGATCGCTTGCTCCACTTCATCGACAAAGCCGGCCTTCTCGAACTGGCGCGAGCTGACGTTGACCGCCAGCGACAGATGCGCGCTGGCCGGCTGCTGCTGCCAGCGATACAGCTGCTGGCAGGCAACGCGCAGAATGTACTGGCCGAGCGGCACGATCAGCTCGGTATCTTCCGCCAGCGGAATGAAATAACCCGGCCCGAGCACGCCTTTTTCCGGATGCTGCCAGCGCACCAGCGCCTCGGCGCCGATCACCCGTCCCTGCCGGTCTACCTGCGGCTGATACAGCAGGAAGAAATCGCCATGCTGCAGCCCCTTGTGGATCGACTGCTCCAGCGCCACGCGCGTCAGCACGCTGGCCTGCATTTCCGGATCGAAGAACTTGAGCCGGTTGCGGCCGCTGTTCTTGGCGCTGTACATCGCCAGCTCAGCCTGCTGCAGCAGCTCTTCCTCGCCGAATTGCTGGCCGACGAACAACACTGCGCCAATCGAAGCGGTAATCCTGAATTCCTCACCGCCGATAGTCATCGGCTGGTCGATATTGCCGAGAATCTTGGCGCCGATGCGGCTGACGCTGTTGGCGGTTTCTACATGGTTGTCACCGAGATCTTCCAGTAACACCAGAAATTCATCGCTACCAAGTCGCGCCACCAAATCGTTGTCGCGCACACATTGCTGCAGGCGTCGCCCCGTTTCGCGCAGCAGCTGGTCGCCGGCGCTGCGGCCCTGGGTATGTTCGAGCCGCTTGAAGTCGTCCAGATTGACGAACAGCAGGGCACCGACATGGCGGCTGCGCGCACTGACGCTGAGCGCCTGGCGCAACCGGTCGCGCGCCATGCGCCGGTTGGGCAGACCGGTCAGGCTGTCGTAGAACGCCAGGGTGCGGATTTCCTCCTCTGCCTGTTTCTGCGCGGTGATATCCTGCGCCACGATCAGGTAGCCGGTCGGCGCCTGGTCGGAGCCGGCCAGCATGTTGATGCTCAAGTGCAGACAGGTGCGTTGCCCGTTGCGGCTCAGCTCGCATTCGTTCTGTACCGGGCGGTTGAAGGTGCGAATCTCGAAAATTGCCGCATCGATCTGCGCTGCCATGGCGTCCGGCAGCGCCGACCAGTGCGATTTGCCGACCAGATCGCTGGACAGGAAATCCAGTTCGCTGCCGGCCGGCACATGGTACATGGTGATCATGCCGGCCTGATCCAGCACCAGCACCACGTCCTGCAGCGATGCGATCATCGTCGCCAGCTGCGCTTCGCGCTCGCGCAAATCCAGCTCGGCGCGCTTGCGCCGGCTGATGTTCATGTAAGTGCCCATCATCTTCACCGGCTGCTGCGCCGGATCGAATTCCACCGCCTTGCCGTGCAGCTGCATCCAGACAAAGCTGTCGTTCTTGTGGCGCATGCGGATTTCCGGATCGAACAGGCCCAGCTGCCCGGCCAGATAGGCATCGCGCGCCGCGAACAGCGTCGGCCAGTCGTCCGGGTGCACCACGTGCTGCCAGGTCATGATGCACGGGCTCATTTCGCCGCGCGCATAACCCAGCGGCACCGCCCAGTCGGCGTTGAAATTCACCTGCTCGCCATGGGTATACCACTCCCACAGGCCCTGCTCGGCACCGGACAGCGACAGCTCCAGCTCCTTGCGCCGCCGGTGGCGCTCCAGCACATTCTTGACCCGCGCCAGCAGGATCGGCACCACGATCGGCTTGTTGATGTAATCCTCGGCCCCCTGCCTCAGCCCCTGCAGCTCGCTGTCGGGCGAGGTATCGGCGGTAACGAAAATCACCGCGACGTCGCGCAGCAGCGGATGCTGGCGCATGATGCGCTGCACCTCGTGGCCGCTCATGCCCGGCATCATCACGTCCAGCAGCATCAGATCGGGGGTCGATTTGAGTGCCAGATCGATGGCTTCCTGGCCGGAGGTAGCGAAGCGTACGTCGTAATCGTCGGCAAGCGCCTTGCCCAGCACCACTACATTGGTCGGAACGTCATCGACGATGAGAATCTGTGCCCGCCCGCCGGAAGGCGCGACGGCAATGGGAGTGTCTGGCTGCATGATGTGTGACTGGTCTGGTTGTCTGGCGCTGCTATCAGCATAGACAACATCTATCGCGACGGGTGGAGCTTGCGGGCGCAGTATATCCACCCGCCGCGACAAAACAAAACGGCCCGCAACCAGTTGCGGGCCGGGTCGGCTGCGCCGCAGAATCAGGCGCTAACCGGGGCTTGCTCGGCCACAGCTGCGGGCGCCGGCAGCAGCGGCATGTCCTGCACCGATTTTTCCAGTTCGTCGAATGCGGCTTCGACAAAATGCGCCAGACGCTGCAGGTTCGGCAGTTCGTCGGTGGCGATCAGGCCGAAGGTCAGTTCGTTGACGTAGCTGAACAGCGTGATGTTGAGCAGATTGCTCGGCGGCAGCGTACTGATCGGGTGCATTTCTTCCATTTTCGCGCCCTTCAGGTACATGTACTGCTTCGGCCCCGGCACGTTCGACACCAGCGTGTTGCCCAGCGGCGGCAGCTGGTTGCTCAGGTGCAGCATTTCGGTGATCTGGCCGAACAGGCCGACGATCAGCGTGTAATACTCGATCGCTTCCGGCACCACGCTGTCGATCATGCTGCGCACATTGCGCAGCGAGAAACCGATATTGCGCAGACGCACGTACGGATCGTCGGTCGGTGCCGACAGCTCGACCTGGATGATGCCGATCTTGTTGCCGGCGCTCTGCTGATCGCTCTCGGCGCGCAGATTCACCGGCATCTGGATGGTGATCGGCTGCTTCAGCTCCACGCCCTGATCCTGCAGATAGCGATGCAGCGCGCCGTCGAGGCAGGTCAGCGCCACATGGTTGAGCGTCGAGCGCGTCAGAGTGCGAATGCGGTTGATGCGATCCATCGACACGGTGACGGTGGCAAACTGGCGGCCCGAGGTTACCTGGCCGGTCAGCGGTGTATCGCCGTTGGCAACGAACGGCAGCGCAATCGCATTCTTGGTCAGCTTGACGCTTTCGAGAAACATCATTGCCGCCAGGCGCGCAACACCCATGGCCTGTTTGCGGATACTGCCGATATTGCTCCACAACGCAGTCAGCATTTTCAGGCTGAGCAGGCCGGTATTGTCGCGATGCCGGCGGCTGGTGCGCGGCGTGCACCAGATCGGCTCCAGCTCCATGTCGTCGGCGGTTTCGCTCAGGTTGTTGGCAGTCCAGCGCATCATGGTGATGCCGTCGGCGCAGGCGTGATGCATTTTCTGATACAGGCCGAAGCGGCCGTTTTCCAGCCCGTCGATGATGTGGATTTCCCACAGCGGCTTGCAACGCGCCAGGCGCGGCTCATGCAGCTGCGACACCAGCTGGTACAGCTGCTCGCGACTGTTCTGCCCCTTCTCCAGCTTGTGGTAGAAAATATGCTGGTTCAGATCGATCGACGCGCAGTCCTTCCAGTACGGCATGCCGGTCAACGAAAACTTGATCACCTTGTTGAACGGCGCCTTGACGTCGGTGCGGGTCAGGTACTCTTCGTACAGGTCGTGGGCAAAATTGACACTGGAACGTGCCGGGCGCTTGAAAATCAGCAGGCCGGCAACATGCTTCGGGCTGGCTTCGGATTCGGCGACGAAAAACGCCAGGTCCAGTAACGATAACTTCTTACTCATGTTTTCCCCTCTTCACGCGGAAGAGCTCCTTTATTATTTGGGTCAAATCAGGTCTTGCAGGCAATTGTCGCGCTTCGATGATCGCACGCCAACATTACAAAATGCGAAGGTTAGGGATAAGCGGCGCAAATGTCCATGCCAATGTCGTAATTTTTGGCGC
>CALMFQ010000222.1 GCA_937863215.1 uncultured Pseudomonadota bacterium | reverse complement strand
TTCGCGGCGTCTTCTGCCGCACCGCCCATTTCCTTGTGCAGCTGCGCGGCAAAACGCGGCAGAAAGTCGCTGGCCAGCAGCTCTCCCTGCTCCAGCATTTTGTCCAGCTCGGCGGTGGTTACACCCATCGCCCGAGCGGCAATCTGGAATGCACCGGGCAAGCGCTCGCCCAGCTGGCCGCGCAGCTCTTCGGCCTGCACCTTACCCTTGCTGATCATCTGCGACACGGCCAGCAATGAGCCGTTGGTTTCATCCGCAGACAATCCCAGCACCGTGGATGCCTCAGCCACGGCAGTGAAGATTTCTTTTGTCCTCGCCCCCTCAAGCGAGGTACCGCGCGCGGCGGCGGACAATTTCACATAAGCCTGTTCAGTGGTAACAAGCTCCAGGCCGAGCTTATTGGCCAGACCGCTGACAAACGCCATATCCCGGCCGACATCGGCCAGATTGCCGCCGTTGACCAGCTTGAGGCCGGCAGTCAACTTGTCCACCTGCACCTGCGCCGACAGCACCGACACCGCAATGTCGCGCGCCTGGCTGATAATGGCGCCGCCAAATACCACGCCACCCAATGCCTTGAGCCCGGTCGACAGTGTCGAAACGTTCTCACTGACACCACCCAGGCTTTGCTGCACATCCTGCGACGACTGCTGGACCGTGCGCTTGACCTCTCCCATGTCTTTCGACAATTGGGCGACGTTGGCCTGCAGGTCGATTACCAGCGTGGCAACGGATTTGGCCATATTCTTCTCTTAGGTTTGATTCAGCAGCGGCAGCGCTTCGGTTTCGAGTATCCGCAGGTCTAGAAAGATTTGCGGCCAATCTTCCGGCGGCAACGCCAACAGGCGCAGCGTCGGCTCAATGGCGTTGTAATCCAGCCCGTGGTAGACCTTGCGCATGCCAACGGACACACGCCATTGCGTTTCCATCGAAACGAAGGCACGCATGGCAGCATCGTTTTCTGGCTCTATGGCAAACACCGCCGGGCTATCGTCCTGACCAGCGAATTCGCTCACTTGCTCGGGCGTGGCGCCGAAGGCCTTGAAATCGTCGGCCAGCTCGCCCTGTTTTACCTTGCCGCCCGTTGCCCAGTAGCGGGCGGCTTCTTTCAGTTTTTTGCTTTGATACCGGTGCGCATTTCCACCAGCGCACGCTGCAGCGCATGGCAAAACGCCATACCATCGGGGCCGGTACACAGCGCGCGCAGCAGTTCTGGCGAATATTCAATCGGCTGGCGCTGTTTATCGGCGACACCCTCCCAGCCGTCGAGCAACTCGATAAACTGGTTCGCCACCGCACGCTGTTGAACCGGCACGCTGGCATCTGGATCAACTGGGTTGGCCTTCTGGATAATTTCCAGCTCTTCGGAATCGATGCGACGGAAGATAGCGGTCAGCGTTTGGGTAACGGTTTTGCCGTTGTCGGCGGCAGTTTCAACCTTGACCGGCCATTTGCAGGTTTTGGCGTCAGATACGATAAACATGATTAATCCTTGATCAGATGCAAAAACGCCCAGCATTGCCGGGCGTTATGCAAGTTGTGCTTATGTTTATCCACAGATATTGTGGATTACTGGCAGGTGATGGTCAGCTCATCATTGCCGCTGGAGCCAGGCACAAACGCCAGCCCCATATTGAGCATGACAACATTGTCTTCGTCGCCATAATCCGGCTTGCTGATCTGCACCGCCGGCGCATCGACCTTGACCTTGTAGCCAGCGGTGATGCCGTGGGTGATGCTGAGCGCGCCAGTGGTACCGAGCTTTGCCGCAGTGAACCAGTCTTTGGTGGCGATCGATGTCATTTCGATCGACGTGCTGCCAGCCGGCTTGCGGTCGGTCAGCACCACCAGATCGGCACCGACCACGGTGCGGTGTTTCACATCGCACGCCATATCGATGCTGAGCTTGCTGTAAACCGCAGAGACACCATGCAGCGTATAGGCGGTGGTGTTCTGGCTGTTGACTGTCAGCGGCGTTTTGAAGCCGCTGAAATCGACAGTCGGCGCGGCCGTATCGGTAACCGGGGCAAACAGGCCAGTGAACTGGAACTGCATTTTCGGGATACCGCCAGCGTCCAGATTGAACGATACGGTACCGCGCGAACCGAGCAGCTTGTGCAACACGCCATCGACGTTGACATAGATCGACAACGATTCCAACGCATTGGATACCGGCGCATACACCACGCTGACGCCCGCGCTGATGGTTTCATTGAAGGCGCAACCGCGCAGCAGCGGCCCCCACTTCGGCGCGGTGCCGAGCGTGCCGGACGCCTGCAGCTCGACCGAAAAGCCAACGGTGGCATAGCAGGCCACCGCCAGCTGTTCACTGTTGCCGAAATACGGTCGGATCAGATCGCGGCTGACCAATTGCGATTCAATCGGGGTGATTTTCAGATCCGACACCAGAATGGCATTGG
>CALMFQ010000221.1 GCA_937863215.1 uncultured Pseudomonadota bacterium | reverse complement strand
GCCTACTTCGTCAACGGCAGCAGCGAATTCTTTGCCAACCAGCGCAAGGTCAATGTCTACAGCGCTACGCTGGACTTCGTATTCTAAGGGGGAGGCGGAAAATGAGAAAATTGACAACACTGATTGCCGCGGCATCCCTGGCTCAGCTTCTGAGCATTGCCAGTGCCGGAGCTGAAATCGTCGTCATCGTCAACAGCAAGAACCCGGTCAACTCGCTTAACGCCGACCAGGTCGAGAAACTGTTTCTCGGCGAGAGCAGCGCGTTCCCCGACGGCGCTGCCGCGATTCCGGTCGATCTGCCAAAGGGCGCCGAGCGCGAGCAGTTTTATCAGAAAAGCACCGGCAAAAGTCCGAGCCAGTTGAGAGCCTACTGGTCAAAGCAGATTTTCACCGGTTCCGGCCAGCCGCCCAAGGAAGCCGAATCGGTACAGGAAATGGTGAATCTGGTGGGCAGGAATCCAAACCTGATCGGCTACGTTGACAAGGCCGCCGTCAACAACACGGTAAAGCCGGTATTCACGCTCCCCTGAGCAAGTCAGGGTTACCGCCAACCGGCCTGCAGGCCGGTTTTTTATCGCCTGTAACAACACCTGCGCCCGCAATGGCTACACTGTAGGTATTCCCGCTTCCGATTCCGACAGTCCGCCCGGTTATCATGCCTATCCGCGAATCATTCCGGCAGCTATGCTCAACCCAGCTGTACTCGCTGCGCAGCCGATTGCTACTGCTGTCCACCGCGATCCTGCTGTCCCTGGTGGCGCTGATTGCCGCCAACAGCAACCGTCTGCTGAACCAGGCGATCGAGCGCAATACCCGCCAGCACGTCGATCAGGTGGCAGCAATGCTCAACTTCAGCCTGACGCCCTACTCCACTGCCGGCTCACTGGCAACAATCGGCGATTTTCTGCGCGAGCTGGTCAGCGTCAACGACCAGGGGCTGATCTTCATCGGGCTGTATAACCCGGCCGGGCAGCCAGTGATGACGGTCGGCACGGCGCCGGCCGGCTGGCACGCGGACCGGAATGCGCTCAACTCGCTGCAGTATCGCAACTCCTCGGTAGTCGTCAGCCGCCCGATACTGCTGGAGCACAACCGCATCGGCACACTGGCGTTCGAGATCAGCACGCGCGTGCTCGGCGACACGCGCCAGACCATCCTGCAACAAACCCTGGGGATCAGCCTGCTGGCGCTGCTGGCAGCGTTGCTGCTGCTCAGTGTGCTCGGTTACTGGATGACGCGGCGCCTGCACCGGCTTGCACAAGCATGCCGCTCAATCGTCGAGCAGCAGACGCTGGCGCAGCTGGACGATAGCGGCCGCGACGAGATCGCGCTGATGGCACGCGCACTGAATGCAATGAATGCTTCGATCCGCCGCCGTATCGCCGAACTGGAAGACGCTGCACACGAATATCGCGGCCTGTTCGATCACGCCGCGCTGGGTATTGCCCGGATCGAACTGGACGGCGGCATCGGCTTCTGCAACGCCAAGTGGGAAACCACGCTGGCCGGCACCGCAACCAGCAGCAGCTACACGCTGGCAGAACGTTATCCGTGGCTGGAGCATGCCCGACAGCAGTTGTGCCACGGAACGCCGGACGACGAGATCAATACCACGATCCACATGGAATCGGCGGCAGGTATCCAGCGTTACTTCCGCCTGTCGGCTTCGCTGTATCGCAGCCGCGACGGACAACCGCGCTACTGCATTTTCATGATCCGCGACGTTACAGTCGAAACCGCTGCGGCGATCGGCCAGCAAGCCAGCAGCGCGCTGTATCGCACCATTACCGAAACGGCGCAGGAAGGTATCTGCCTGCTCGACGCCGCCGGCACCGTACGCTACGTCAACCGCCAGCTGGCGCACATGTTCGGCAACGGCAACAGCAGCAGGATTCTCGGCCGCCCGCTGGCGGCACTGCTGGGGCGCACCGAGCCGAATTTGCTGCAACTGCACGGGCAGGACGTGCTGACCCACGACCATCGCGGTGCCGAGCTGTGGCTGATGTGTGCGATCAGCCCGCTGCCGCCGGACGCAACCCGCGGCTACGACGGCCATCTGTGCATGATGATCGACATCAGCAGCCGCAAGCGCGCCGAAGTACAGCTGTCGCACTACAACGAGCAGCTCGAAGCCGAAGTGCAAAGCCGTACCGCACGGCTGGAAGAATTGAACAAGGAACTGGAGATTTTTTCCTACAGCATCTCGCACGACCTGCGTGCGCCGCTGCGCGCCATTGCCGGATTCAGCGCGATTCTGCAGGAAAACGAGAACGCGCGGCTGAGCGAGGACGGCCAGCAGTTGCTGCAGCGCGTCATCGGTGCGGCCAAACGCATGAATGCCCAGCTCGACGGCATGCTGCAGTTGTCGCGGCTGACACGCAGCGAAATCCGCACCGAGCCGGTGGACCTGAGCGCAATGGCCGAATCGCTGGTCGCGGAACTGCAGACGGCGGGGCAATATTCCGCCGACGTGCGGATCGCACCGACGCTGGCAGCACAGACCGACCCGCGCCTGATTCATGCGGCGCTGGAGAATCTGCTGTCGAATGCGCTGAAATATTCGTCCAAAGCGGCTGCACCGCGGATCGAGTTCGGCATGGCACAACAGCACGGCAAGCAGGCGTTCTATGTCCGCGACAACGGCGCGGGATTCAGCATGGAGCAGGCCGGCAAACTGTTCGGCCTGTTCCAGCGCCTGCACAACAACAGCGAATTCGAGGGTACCGGTGTCGGGCTGGCATCGGTCAAGCGCATCATCTCGCGGCTGGGCGGGGATATCTGGGCCGAATCGTCGCCCGGCAACGGCGCCACGTTTTATTTCACCCTGCCGACGAGTCGAATCAATACCTTGGCAATGTCGTGAATAGGCACTCGGCATGACATTACAACATACCGATATGCCGGCACTTGCCTGATCGCAACAGTCCTTGCAAACAGCCGGCAATAGGCTAGCCTCTGTTGACACAGGCCCCACTGCGAAACCCGTTTCAACCGGCACCGAGCCTGCTGACTGAACCCCGGCCAGCGCAATATCGGCCATCGACCATGCTTTCCCGACCGGCAGGAGCGTCATGTACCGACACTTACTCGTTCCATTACTGCTGACGACGTTCGGCCGTGCCGCTGCCGCCGATCTGCCGGCACCGCACTTTTCCGGTTTCGGCACGCTGGGTGTGGCGCACAGCGATTATCGCGATGTCGATTTCCGCGCCAACCTGGAACAGTCGGTCGGGCCGGGCAAGACACACAAGATCGATGCCGGGCTGGACAGCGTATTCGGTGCACAGGCAGATATCCCGCTGCGCGACAATCTGTGGGCAACGGCGCA
>CALMFQ010000220.1 GCA_937863215.1 uncultured Pseudomonadota bacterium | reverse complement strand
CTGGTATGCCGGAGGAGTGGATGAAGGTGTTGCGGCATGCCGGCATCCGGCGGTGGCAATGGCTGCAACATGGGCGGCCGATGCGGCGGTGCGTAAAAGCGCCATACGATCAACCCGGTCAGCAGATGGCTGGCCAGCATCGCTGCCAGCACCAGTGCGAACAAACGGCCGAACATCGAATCGGGCAGCCAGCTGCGCCAGGGTGGCAGTTTCATTTACTCACCCGTGCATCGAACATGTAGCCCTCGCCACGCACCGTTTTCAGCAGGCGCGGCGCTTTCGGGTCATCGTTGAGTTTCTGCCGCAAACGCGATACCAGCAGGTCGATACTGCGGTCGAATGCCTCCGCCGCCCGGCCGCGCGCCGCATCCAGCAACTGGTCGCGCGTCAGCAGCCGGCGTGGCCGTTCGATGAACACCCACAACAGGCGGAATTCGGCGTTCGACAGCGGAATCAGCATCCCGGCCGGATCGGTCAGCTGGCGCGTCACCCGGTTCAGGCGCCAGTCGTTGAAGCGGATTTCGTCGGCGTCCAGCGTATCGCCGGCCGCGTCGTTGCTGCCGGCAACCCGGCGCTGCAGGCTGCGGATGCGCGCCACCAGCTCGCGCGGATCGAACGGCTTGACCACATAATCGTCGGCGCCGATCTCCAGCCCCAGCACCCGGTCCGCCGCCTCGCCGCGCGCGGTGAGCATGATGATCGGCACCGAGTATTGCGCGCGCAACATCCGGCACAGCGCAATGCCGTCCTCGCCCGGCAGCATCAGATCGAGAATCACCAGCTCGAAACGCCCCGGCATGAACGCCTGCCGCAGCGCCGCACCATCGGCCACCGCCGTGGTCTCGATGCCGTAACCGAGCAGATAATCGCTCAACAGCTCGCGGATTTCCGCATCGTCGTCCACCAGCAACACCCGGATCGGCATCATTGCCCTGCCCCGCAATTTTTCCAGCTTACAGACTAGCGGATCGCGGTGAGCGGTGTGTAGCGGGTTTGTATCGGCGCCGATACATTGCCGGCCGGGCCCGTCCGGCTGCAGACCGCGCCAGCAGCGCCCGGTAGCCGGGCTGCAAGCCAGTATCGACGCGCCCTGCAGCCTGTCAGTGCAACCGGGCCTCGATGGCCTCGCACGCCTGGCGCAGATTAGCGGCGGTATCGCCGAAATTGCCGGCCACGCGCCGGGCGTTGCCGCGCACCGCCTCGTCGGCCAGCAATGCCTGCAGCGCGCGGCTAAAACCGCGTTTGCCGGCCCCCCATTGCAGCGCTTTGCCGCAACCGAGCCGTTCGATGCGTTCGGCGTTGTCGAACTGGTCGTGCGCCATCGGCAACACCAGCTGCGGAATGCCGGCGCGGAACGCCTGCGCCGCGCTGCCGATGCCGCCGTGGTGCACCAGCGCCGCGGCGTGCGGCAGCACTTCGCTGAACGGCAGGTAGCTGCGATGCAGCACATTGGCCGGCAGATTCGGCAGCTGCTGGGTAAAGCGCGACAGGAAAATGCCTTTCAGCGGCAGGCGGCGGCAGACTTCGGCGGCGGTGCGGAAATAGCTTTCCGCCTGCGCCATCGCCGAGCCGGGGCAGAACACCACCACCGGCTCCGGGCCGCCGATGAAGCGGCGCAGCTCGTCGTCCAGCCGATGCTGGCCGCTTTCGTCGAACAGCGGGAATCCCACCAGCCGGCTGCGGCCGGGCCAGTCCGGCTGCGGTGCGGCAAACCAGTCGGGAAACAGGCACAGCACCAGCTCGCCATGGTTGGCCCAGCCGGTGAACACATTGCACACCGGAGGCAGGCCGAGCCGTTCGCGCAGGCCGTTCAGATCGGGCTGGCAGATGCGGTCGACGTATTGCCGTTCGATGACCGACCAGACCTTGCGCCGCCATTTCGGCGACAGCCAGTGGATGAAGCCGGTGTCCTTGTAGCGCGGCGGCTCGTGTGCCGACCAGAAAATCGACGGCGCCAGCTGGGTGCCGATGAACGGCAGGCCGTATTTTTCTGCCGCCAGCCGCGGGCCGAATGCCAGCGTCGAGCCGATCAGCAACGGCTGCTGCTCGCGTATGCTCTCGATGTAGCGCAGCGAGTCGCGCATCATTTCGTTCACCATCGGCCAGATGCCGGCAAAGCCCTTTTTCGCCGACCACACCCGGCGGTCGAGCAGCACCGAGGCCAGCAACTCCAGCGAGCCGCAGCCGACGTAATCGATCCCGGCGTTTTCCACCGCATCGCGATAAGTCGGCGAGGTCAGCACCCGTACCGGATGGCCGCGCTGTTGCAAGGCACGCGCCAGCCCAAGATGCGGATGCAGATCGCCGGCCGAGCCGACGGCGGTGATGACAATGGGGCGTGAGGTAGACATGTGCGATTTTCTCCTGCCGGATGGCACATCCGGATATGCCAATTGAATAACAATTCGATTTTTGTTACAACAACGATTGCTCTTACTTCAATTCAGGCCCAGCCGCGATGCCCAGCACCGATACGACACCCTTCAAGCCTGCCGATTCGCTCAATACATCGGTCGCCAAACATATCGCCGGCGAAATCATCGTCGGCAAACTCGCCGCCGGCGTGCGGATTCAGGAACAGCCGCTGGCGGCAACGCTCAATGTCAGCCGTGGCGCGGTGCGCGAGGCGCTGCTGCTGCTCGAACGCTGGCATCTGGTGCAGATCCAGCCGCGCCGCGGCGCAGTGGTCACGCGCATGACCGCATTCGAGGTGGTCGGCCTGTACCAGGTATGGACCAACCTGATGCAACTGCTGACGCGCAATCTGGTCAGCACGGCATCCGACGCCGATATCGCACAATTTGCCGCCATGCTGCCGCAGCTGGAGCAGAGCCTCGCCAACGGCAATTTCGAAAAATTCATCCAGCTGCGCATCGAAATCTACGAGCAGACATGCCGCGCGGCCAACAATCCATTCCTCAGCCGCCTGCTGGGCGACATATTTCCGGCGGCGATGCGCGCCGGCTATCTGCTGGCAATCAACGGCGGCCTGCCGTGGCTGCTCGAAGTGCGCCAGTTCTTCTTCGATCTGCTGCCGCTGGTGCAGGCCCACGACGCCGACGGCGCGGTGCGGCTGCTGACGCGCATCTACGACCGCGAGTGTGCGCTGGTGG
>CALMFQ010000219.1 GCA_937863215.1 uncultured Pseudomonadota bacterium | reverse complement strand
TGCATGCGGCCGGCAAAATGGTAATCGACACCGTGCCGGTCACGGCTGTCCGGCTGCTCGTAGAAAATGGCGGTATGCAGTGCCGCAGGCCCGCATTCGGCGGCCAGTTCCTGCTTCAGTGCATGATGCCGGCCATCGCGTGCGGCATGGGCAAAAGTCACCTGCCGTGTCGGCTGGCACTGGCGCAACTGCTTCAACATGCTCGCCAGTGGCGTCACGCCGACACCGGCGCTGAGCAACACCACCGGCGCGTCGCTCGCCTCGTCCAGGACAAAATCGCCGAATGGCGGGCTGACCTGCAATACGTCGCCTTCGCCCACCTCATCGTGCAAGAGATTCGAGATCATGCCGGCCGGCGTTGCCGCACCGGCCGTTTCGCGCTTCACCGAAATGCGCCACCAGCCCTGCCCCGGTGCATCGGACAGCGAATACTGGCGAATCTGGCGCCGCTGCAACGATTCGAGATTCAGCGCCACGCTGACGTACTGGCCCGGCCGGAACGCCGGCAACGCGCCGGCATCGGCGGCTTGCAGATAAAACGAGGTAACCAGCTCGCTTTCGCGCTGCTTGCGCACCACCCGCAGCGCGCGCCAGTTACCCGGCGCATGCGCCGCCTGCTGATACAGGCGCGCCTCCAACGCAATCAGCTCCACTGCCAGCAGCCAGTAGGCTTCATCCCAGGCGGCCAGCAATTCCGGCGTTGCCGCACTGCCCAGCACCTCGGCAATCGCCGCCAGCAGATGCTTGCCAACAATCGTGTATTGCGCCGGGGTAATGCCGAGGCTGGCGTGCTTGTGGGCAATACGCGTCAACACCGGCTCCAGCGCGGCGCGATTGTCGATATTCGCGGCATAGGCATACACGGCGCCCGCCAGCGCCTGCTGCTGGGCCCCGGAAGCCTGATTGCCCAGATTGAACAGATCGTGCAGTTCGGGATGTGCGGCAAACAGGCGCTGGTAGAAGCAACGGGTAATGGTCTCACCGTGTTCACGCAAAACCGGAACCGACGCGACAATCATGGGACGGGCTGCAGCAGAAAGCATGGAAGCTCCTTATATGTTGCATTGAAAATATAACTTTTGGCATAAACGGCTACGCGGCCAGCCAGTCAAATCAGGCCGCGCTGCCGAGAAACTGCCGGTGCATGCGGATAATGGTTTCGCCGGTCGGCGTGCCGACCACATCGGCCAGCGTGGTCCGGTCCAGCGCCTGGTAGAACGCGTCCAGCGCCCCGTCCAGCGCCGCTTTCAGACGACAGCCGTTACGCAGCGCGCAGGGCGGCGTAGCACAATCGACCAGATCGGCTTGCCCCTCCAGTTCGCGCAATACCTGGCCCAGTGGCAACGCCGACGGGTCGAGTGCCAGCCGCAAACCGCCGGTACGGCCGCGCGTGGCAACAATCCAGCCAAGCTTGCCCAGCCGGTTGACGACCTTGATCAGATGGTTGTGCGGAACGCTGAACTGGCTGGCGATCTCGGCAATGGTGACCGATTGCTCGCGGTCGCGGTGCGTCAGGTACATCAGCACGCGCAGGCCGAGATCGGTAAAGCGGGTAAGTTGCATGGCTGCGCCGGGAAGAAAACACGCAACGAATGGTACATATGTTGTATTTTTAATGCAACTTTAATTCCGGCATGCCGAGGTCTTGCACACGCCTACAGCAATCGGCTCAGACCGCAACCCAGTGCGTCAGGCTGAATAGCAGCACCAGCACCAGCCACAGCACTACCGCGCGCCACACCAGCCCGACCGCGCTGGCCAGATAATCGGCGTCGGCAGTATCGCCAATACCCAGCTCGGGCCGGTATTTGACCGTGTGCCCCTGATGCAGCGCCTCACCCAGGCGGATGCCAATGGCCCCGGCGCCGCTCGCCAGCAGGATGCCGTAATCGTGGCTGAGCCAGGTCTGCGCCTGGGAACGCCAGCAGTACACCGCATCCTCGAAATCGCCAACCACGGCAAAGCTGATCGAAGTCAGCCGGATCGGCACCCAGTCGAGCGCCCGCTGCACCTGCACCGCAAACCGGCCGAAGCCATCCTCGGCATCGCTATCCAGCTCACTCCACTTGTTCGCCAGACGCGAGGCAAAACGGTACAGCAGCGCACCGATCGGCCCCGGCAGCAGCAGGAACCAGAACACCGTACCGAACACGTAACGATAGGAATCGATCAATCCCTGCTCGATCGCCAGGCGTGAGATCTCGTCGGCTTCCATTTCCCCGGTATCCTGATCGGTCCACGCCGCCAGCAGACGGCGCGCCAGGCCGATATCGCCGGCCTGCAGTGCCTCGGCGATGCCGCTGAACGCGTGGCTGAAATGGCGGAAGCCGATCATCAGGTACAGTACCAGCACATTCCAGACAAACGCCAGAATCGTGCTGAACGAAGCCAGCAGCAGGTACACGCCCCACACCAGCGCGCACGGCAAAGCCACCGCAACGCACCATGCGAGAATGCCGTGACGATAATGACCGGCATTCAGTTCACGTTCGAGCATGTTGGCGTAGCGAATGAACCACAACATCAACGAATTGCGCACCGGCAGAGGATTGAATTGCTCCAGCAGCAGTGCGGCGATCAGTGAGAGCAAACTCATCGGCGAATCAGCGGACTTGTAGCATGTAGGTGTCGGCAAGATAGCACAAAATCCACCGCACGGCCCGCGCTGCAAGGCATTGGCGCCAAAACAC